>CAMVGT010000042.1 GCA_947167125.1 uncultured Erysipelotrichaceae bacterium | reverse complement strand
TTGCACAGACGCCGAGCACATACTGGATCAGGATTCCTGCATCATGAAATCCGTCGATGACGCCTTTGAACGCGGGCAGAAATTTCTTCTTCATTGTCTTGATACGATCGGATCAAGGATCTCTCTCTGCAGAGCGAACATGACCTTCTCGTCCTCTTGCGTCATATGATCATAGCCAAGACAATGCAGCAGACCGTGGGTGAAAAGGAAACAGATTTCCCTTTCATAGGAATGGCCGTACTGCTTGGCCTGCTTTCTTGCGTAATCGATATTGATAAAGATATCGCCTAGATCTTTTTCTTCTTCCTCGATCATGAATTCATCCATGTCATCACGGATCGCGAATGTGATGACATCCGTCGG
Source organism: uncultured Erysipelotrichaceae bacterium (assembly GCA_947167125.1). GTDB lineage: Bacteria > Bacillota_I > Bacilli_A > Erysipelotrichales > Erysipelotrichaceae > Bulleidia. The sequence continues at coordinate 21,148 of CAMVGT010000042.1, read as the reverse complement.
TCTGTCAATGCCGCGGTAATCGCGGTTGATGGTATGAATGGTCCTTGAGCGCACAAATGTGACGCTGACTGTATTGTCATCTTCCAGAGAAAGCTTCTTTTCAGCAGAAGAAGCGACCTGATGGAACATTTCTTCAAACTGTGAAATCTCTGCGTTGGTTCTGTTAATCAGTGTTATTTCCATGTTTCTTAATCCTGCCTGTCCGTATTATAGCGCTTTTGAAAGGCCGTTTACAGATTGGCGGATATCAAAAAGCACCGGATTTCCGGTGCAATCAGCCAAGTTCTCCATATGCTTCGATGATTTTCTGTACCAGCGGATGGCGCACAACATCATCGGCGGAAAGCCGCATGACTCTGATTCCTTCAATTCCTTTGAGGATTTCAGCAGCCTGTATGAGACCGCTCGGTGTTCTGCGGTCAAGATCGATCTGGGTCACGTCTCCGGTGATGACCATTCTGGAATGGAAGCCAAGACGGGTCAGGAACATCTTCATCTGCGGTCCGGTTGTATTCTGCGCTTCATCGAGAATGACATAGCTGTCATTGAGTGTTCTGCCTCTCATGTAGGCAAGCGGAGCGACTTCAATCGCGCCTCTTTCCATGAGCTTTTCCGTCTGCTCATTTCCCAGCATATCATGCAGGGCGTCATAGAGCGGCGTCAGATACGGATCGACTTTTTCCTTTAAATCACCCGGCAGAAAACCGAGGTTCTCTCCTGCTTCCACGGCGGGTCTGGTTAAGACGATGCGCTTGACTTCGCCTTTTTTCAGAGCACTGACAGCCTGGACAACTGCCAGATAGGTTTTGCCGGTTCCGGCCGGACCGATCGCAAACACAATCGGATTGTCCGCCATTGCCTGCACGAATTCCTTCTGTCCCTTTGTGCGGGGCACAACGGCTTTGCCGCTCATTGTTCTTCCGACCACAAAGGATTCAAGATCTTCAAAGACGATCTTTTCATTTCTTCCGGCAAGTCTTGCGGCATAGTTGACATCGCCTTCATTGATCCTTCTGCCGCTTCTGACTGATTCCAGCAGTGCTTCTAAAACAGTCACGATCTGCTCATACTGTTCATCGTCGCAGTTATGAATAAAGAATTCGTTATCGCGGAATGAGATTTCCGTTTCAAATGCATGGGATAAAGCTTTGAGATTGCGGTCATAGGCGCCGGTCAGAGCCATCGCCTCCGTATCGCTCATCTCTTTTAACTGAATGGATCTGTTCTGTACCAAATTGATTACCTCGCGTGTCTTCATTGTAATTCAAAGCCGGCCGCTTTGAAAGAAGGCTGCTGCCTCATGTTCGCCTTCTTCATCAAGAAACATCACTGCTTCCGGTTCCAGCTCTGCCCTTACCTTTTCAAGCGCATCCTGAATTGACGCATCCTGAAATACAAGACCTGTGATGCCTTCCTGTTCTTCAAACGAACAGTACGGTTCAAGAAGTTTCCTTACGCTTTCTTCTTTGCCTGCTTCTTCAAACGAAAGCGCATAGGTAAAGGATTCATTGGAAACATTCTTTCCGTTTGATGCGTACGGGATCTGTCCCCCGCATGCCTGATCATCCTCGAGCGCAAAGGAATAGCTGACATCCTGTTCATTCAGGATCCCGGTGACTTTTTCCAGAGCTTCCGGTTTCTTTTCATTCAGCACATGGCATCCTGAATAGGCAAACAGACCACGGTCTGCGATAAATACATTGGCTAAGCGGTAATAATTCCGGCTCATAAACTGACGGTTATACGGGCTGTAAATGCATACCATATTTCCTTTTGTCCGAAGCTTCATCAGTTTCATTTCATTTTTCAGCGCATACTGCGCTTCGCATACATACAGTTTCATATCTCTATTTTACGCAATTGTTAAAAAAAGAGTACCGCATTGCCTGCGGTACATCAGATTCTGATTTCAGCAATATGCTTTGCCTTGCGCATTGAATACGGAGGTTCCTGCATATAGTCATCCCCGAAGCATCTTCTCAGATACGTATCATAATCATTGGGAACCGGAAGAAATGTATCTTCAAAGCGGACATACTTCACCGGGAACAGTTCATCCTTTGTGTAGTGGTATGGCGGATAAAATCCGTTCCATAACCATGTAGTATCAAGGCCGTAATATTCGGAATGTTCCTGCTGTGCCAGTTCGGAATAATGATCCGCATTTTTCAGAAACTGCCTTTTGACAGCCACCGGATTGATGTGGAAAACATTATCCATAATCAGCTCCGGAATGGCCAGCGCGTAATTGAACAGCCTGTATTTCAATCCTGTGCTCCTGTTCAGACTGACCGCATCATAGATCAGCACATCCACAAAGATGCCGTCGCTGCCGTCATAGCCGGTGCACCGGTTGGAAAGAAGCACATTCTTTTCTCTGATATATGTCCCCTTCATGCGGATCTTCGCACCCGGAATCAAAACATTGTAGCGTTCATCCTTTTCAAAGCACTGGATGACATAATGGTCTTTCATGTCTTTCTCCACCGCTTTGATCAGCCTTCCGAAATCTTCCTTGAGAATTCCGATATCCGCGTCATCATCCCATGGAATAAAGCCATGGTGGCGGATCGCTCCCAAAGCAGTTCCTGAATCAAGAAAATACGGAATGCCGTTTCTGCGCATCACTGCGTCAATATCTTTTAACATGATCAGAAGATGGTTCTGGACATCCCTGACCGTGATTCTGGTTCCGTCCGGATTGGACGCAAGTTCATAATCACCCATATCTGTTCACGTTCCCCCGTCTGTTATGGCATCAGAAATTGGTAATTGTCTACCATTGACGCCGATGGAATCATATCATAGTTCACACAATAATCAATAAAACCGGTCCGGACTTAATGACTTCTTATGAATCATAACGCTTTCATTCCTGATACTCCGCAAAAAAGAGTGCCGCATTTTCTGCAGCACTCCTGAAATAACGGATTATTTCTTCTTGATGTTCTTTCTGATGTCGAGTGCGACAGCAACGACGATGACAAGACCCTGAACGATGTAGTTGTAGTAAGGGTTGACACCGAGGAACTGAAGGACGATCTTCAGAAGTTCGAATACGAGGACACCGACAAGAACGCCGGAAACTGTACCGATACCGCCGGTTGTGGAAACGCCGCCGATGGTGCATCCTGCGATGGCTTCAAGTTCATAGCCCTGACCCATGGAAGCGGAAGCGCCTCCGGACTTCGCTGCTAACAGCCAGCCTGCGATTGCGTACATGATACCTGCTGTGATGTAGATCAGTGTCAGAGACTTTGCAGTGTTGACACCGGAAACTTCTGCCGCAATTTCATTGCCGCCGATTGCATACATGTATTTGCCATGACGCATCTTGTTGTACAGGAACCAGAACAGGAAACCGAAGAAGATCGCCACAAACAGCAGATACGGCAGATTGAACGATTTGACATCGCCGATTCTTCCGGTGATCAGTTTTGTATAGCCTGCTGCGAAGCCGCCGATCGGCTGCGCATTTGTCAGTACAAGGCAGAGACCGTAAACGATTGTCTGTGTACCCAGAGTTGTGATGAAGGGCGGAACCTTGAGTCTGGAAATAATCAGACCGTTGATGCCGCCGATCACAGCACCGAGAACGATGACGATCAGAAGCGCTGCGAACATGTTGAATTCAGGAAGATTTGCGAACAGTCTTCCGGAATAGTCAGCTCTCTGAACAAGAATACCGGAAAGGCACGCCGCAAGACCGACCTGACGTCCTGCTGAAAGGTCTGTACCTTTCGTGATCAGACAGCCGGAAACACCGAGCGCGATAATGAAACGGATCGCAGTGTTGGAGATGAGGTTTGACAGGTTGTTCCACGAGAAGAAGTTATCAACTGTCATACCGACGATGATCGACACAACCGTCAGCATCGCGACGATCGGATTCCCCTTGATATAATCTAATACTTTGTTGCCAAATGATTTTTTCTCTTTCATGATGTTTTATCCCCTCATTAAGATTCAAACCGGGTTGCCAGCTCCATGATATTTTCCTGAGTGGCATCCTTGCCGTCAATAAATCCTGTCACACGGCCGTCGCACATAACCATGACTCTGTCGCTCATACCGATCAGTTCAGCCATTTCGGAAGAGATCATGATAATGGATTTGCCCTGTTTCGCAAGATCAGCGATGATTGTGTAGATTTCATACTTCGCACCGACGTCGATACCTCTGGTCGGTTCATCCAGAATCAGAACATCCGGATTGTTTGCGAGCCATCTGCCGATCAGAACCTTCTGCTGGTTGCCGCCGGAAAGCGATCCGATCGGTGTTTTGGAAGAAGGTGTCTTGGTGTTCATCTTTTCGATGTTGTCCTGAACAAGCTCTTCGATCTTTTTGTCATTGAGCATGAATCCATAATCGAGATATTTATTCAGTGAAGCGATGGAAATATTATCCGCGACGGAAAGAACTCCCATGATACCGGTTCCGCGTCTGTCTTCCGTTAACATCGCGATACCGTTGTCAATCGCGTCTTTCGGACGCCTGATATTCAGTTCCCTGCCCTTGTAGCGGACAGTTCCGCTTGTCTTGGAACGGATACCGAAGATACCTTCCATCAGTTCGGTACGCTGCGCACCGACAAGTCCTGCAACGCCGAGGATCTCACCCTTGCGGACATTGAAGTTGACATGGCGGAAGCTCTTCGGGTTGATCGATGTGAAATCCTCAACTTCGAATACAACATCGCCGGGTACGTTGGAACGCGGCGGATAGAGATTTGTCAGTTCACGGCCGACCATCTTGGTGATGATGAAATCAGTGGTCAGATCTTTCGCTTCCCATGTGCCGATGTACTGGCCGTCACGCATGATTGTGACTTCATCGGAGATGCGCAGGATTTCGTCCATCTTATGGGAGATGTAGACGATTGCGACACCCTTGGATTTGAGGTCGTTGACAATATTGAAAAGTGCTTCAACTTCGTTCTGGGTCAGTGATGAAGTAGGTTCATCAAGAATCAGAACGCGGCAGTTTGCGGAAACGGCTTTCGCGATTTCAACCGACTGCATCTGAGAAACACTGAGTTCGCCGACTTTGGTATGCGGATCGAAGTCCATTTTGACTTCTTTCAGAACGCGTTCAGCATCCTCATACATTTTCTTGTGGTCAATTATAGGTATGAATCCGAGCGCTTTCTTCATCGGATAGCGGCCCAGATAAATGTTTTCACCGATTGTGCGCGCGGGAATCGGCTGCAGTTCCTGATGAACCATGGCAATGCCCTTGCCCAGAGCGTCCAGAGGGTTCTTGATTTCAGTCTTCACTCCGTCGATGTAGATTTCACCTTCATCCATGGAGTAAATACCGAACATGCATTTCATCAGTGTTGACTTGCCGGCACCGTTCTCACCCATGAGGGCATGAACTGTTCCGGGCTTCAGCTGAAGCTTGACATGATTCAGCGCGACGACACCGGGGAAAGCTTTATAGACGTCCTTCATTTCAAGAACAAATTCAGACATAGATGTTTGCCTCCCATCTTTATAATCAAATCAATTGTTTAGCGTGCTGGTGATAATGATTGGAAAAACGGGGCGAGCTTTCAAGCTCACCCCGTTTTAATGAACCTGGAATTGATTATTCCTTGACAACCTTTACGTAGTCAACCCAGTAGTAGTTCTGGATGGACTTGCCTTCGAGCAGTTCGATTGCAACATCAACAGCCTTATGAGCCTGGCCGTTTGCGTCGTTCAGAACTGTACCTGTCATTGTGCCGTTGTTAACCATTTCGACACATTCTTCAAGAGCGTCTACGCCAACGAGGTAGATGTCTTCGCCGACTGTACGGTTAGCTGCTGTGATGGAAGCTGCTGCGCCGAGAGCCATTGCGTCGTTGTTGCAGAAGATAACTTCAACTTTGTCGCCATACTGTGTCAGAGCGTTAGCTGCGATTTCCTGACCCTTAGCCTGTGCCCAGTTGCCTACCTGATCGTCGAGGCATTCAACTTCGATACCTGCATCTTCAAGAGCCTTGATGGAGAATTCTGTACGGTACTGAGCGTCGATGTTTTCAGGATCGCCTTCGATCATGACGTACGAAACTTTGCCGTCGCCGTTGATATCGCCATGGTCAGGCAGTTCAGCAATGATTTCGCCCTGGTATGTACCGGACTGACGTGCGTCAGCACCGACATAGCATACTGTTGCGTTATCGAGGATACCTGCATAGGATTCATCGCCATCTGTTCCGAGCGGCTCACGGTTGATCAGAACGAGCGGGATGCCTGCGCCGACAACCTTGTCGATGATAGCGTCTGCGGAAGAAGTCTGAACGAGGTTGAGGATGATGACATCCATACCCTGAGTGATGAAGTTGTCAACCTGGTTGGACTGTTCAGCCATGTCGTTCTTACCGTCAACGATTGTGACGTTGTACTTGACTGTGTCTGTTTCCTTTGTCTTGAAGTAAGCTTCGATTTCGTTACGGTAGAGTGTCATGAAGTTGTCGTCGAACTGGTAAATCGCGACACCGACATTGTAAGTTTTCGCTTCAGCAGCAGCTTCTCCGCCTTCTTCAGCGGGCTGTTCAGCTGCTCCGTCGGAAGCAGGTGTGCTGGATCCGCATCCAGCGAGCATTGCAAGTGTTACACCTGCAGCAAGTAAAGATTTAATCTTCATTTTTCCCTCCTATTATGTGAATGAACACTAACCTTACAAAACGAGTGTATCACTCTGGTTAAGCGCTTTCAATGGATAAACTCCCGTTTTTGTATAAAAATTTTCACAATTTCGTCACAATTAGTTTGATGTGTAAACTGCTTTCAGAATTCATCTGTAAATGTTTCCGTGAACGTTTTCAAATTCGTGAAAACGTTCATGATTTCTGCACAAAAACAGAAAAAAGGAAGTACCCTTTTCAGAGTGCTTCCTAGTACCATTTCACATACATGATCAGATTCGCGGTTGTCTGCGAAGTCTGTTCATAGCCAGCCACTCCCATGTAGTTGTTGGGGTTGGTTTCGCTGGTGTTGTAATAATAGACATTCCACTGACAGTTTTCATTGCCGTAGTAGGCAATAACATCATCGGCTGTCTTGTTGGTGAATGCGGCTGAAATAATCGCGACCGGACATCCTCCGACAATCGGCTCTTCCGTTACAACCGGATCCGGTGTCGGAACCGGAGTAGGTTCAGGAGTAGGCTCCGGGGCAGGTGTCGGTTTTGGCGTCGGTGCAGGTGTAGGAGCCGGAGTTGGCTTAGGTGTAGGAACAGGAGTCGGCGTCGGGGCCGGCTTTGCGGTTGGAACAGGTGTGGGAGCCGGAGTCGGGTTCTTTGTTTGTTCCGGTTCCGGTGTCTTTACAGCAGCTGTTTCATCCTTCTTTTCTTCTTCTTTTCCTGCAGAAATCAAAGCTGTGATTTCATCTCCGGTATGCACGGTTTCCCCGTTTCCCGGTGTATGGGAAAGAATGGTTCCGTAAGGCGCTTCATCATTGATCCATGTCAGTGTCAGCTTGAGCTTCTTTTCTTCCGCCCACTGCATCAAAGCTCCATAGTCTTCCAGCAGCGTCAGATCGCCGACTGTGATCGTTTCGTTTTTCTTTGTCGCAAACTTCACTTCAATATGTTCGCCGCGCTTTGCCTTTTTTCCTTTGGAAACGGAGCAGGAGATGAAATCCCCTTCTTCAATTTCTTCATCTTCGGTTACTTCATATTCAAAGACGACATCTTTGAAATGATTTTCTTCAAACCATTTGATGATTTCCTCTTCCTTCATCCCGCTGAAATCGATGATTTCAATTTCCTTATTGGGATCAGGTCCGTCGGAAACCGTGACAGAAACGATATCGCCTTTCTTCAGGAAGGTTCCTGCGGCCGGGGTCTGGGAAAGGATATGATCCTTTTCCATTTCCTCATCATGGCCATAGCTGTAGATGACCGATTCATCCAGATTGTTCTGAACAGCCCAGTCTTTCACCAGGCTGACATCATTTCCGATAAAGGAAGGAACTTCAATTGTGCGATGGGTGGAGGAGTAATACCAGCTTCCGCCGGCAGCCCCGGCTGCGATTGCGGTAACGCAGCCAAGACTGTAAAGAATGATATTTTTCGATTTGGCCATCTTATTCACCCTTCCCTTCTATTTTCAGCATATATCTGCTTCTGACATCGGTTGTGCCGAGTGAACAGATACTGTGATCTGTTTCATAGGACTTCAGTGTATCCGGTGTGATTGAATAGATTTCAAAGATATCATGATAATCAGCAGTTGTGATTTCAAGATACATTCTGTAGCTGCCTGCTTTGAGTTCATTCAGATCGAATACGGCATCGAATGATACATGTGTCAGTTTGGAGGATGTGCCGAGAATCTGCGAGAAGTCCATGCCGCTTTCCTTGGCGGTGCAGTTTTCTTTGATGAGATTTCCTTCTTCATCTTCCAGATACATGATGTAGGAACAGCTGTCGCTTTCCGCCATCGGCGCATGGTAGATGATGCCGATGCCGTCAATCTTCAGCATGCCTTCATCCATTGCCATCGACTGATAGGCAAACATGCTTGTCATTCTTGACGGCTTGTTTACATCATCGAGGTTCAGCGACTGCTTTTCAACCGAGATTTCAAGACGGTAATTGGAGAGCGGATTGGCGAAGAAGCGTACGGTTTCGCCTGCTTCATTGACAATCGTCTGTTCAATTCCTTCAAGGTTGGTAAACAGCGCGCCTTCGCACTGTGTTTCATCGTGATGGAGTCTGACACGCAGATAGTAGTTGCCGGCTTCGATTCCATTCAGATCAAGATCTGACACAAAGCCGATCTTTTCCATACCGGCGCTGTCGGATGTTAATGCAGGCAATGCATATTCCTGATTGGTTTCGGTATTGACCAGAATCAGCTCATGGCTGATGGTTGACGGGTCAGCTGTTTTCTGTGAGAAGGCAAGACCGTCAATGGTCAGGATCTTCTTTGTTTCATCAAAGCGGATTTCATTGACGCCTCTTAACAGTGATACATCATCTGCCGGTACCGGAGCCCATTCACGGACGATATCCGCAAGGCATCCGCCGGTTTCCTCATCATAATGCGATCCTTCGCTGCATGTGATTGTTTCCTTCTTCAGATTCACATAGCCCTGGGAATCTTTTAAGAAGGAATATTTCACGGCATTGATGATGCGCTCAGCAGGCACTTCGTCTGCCTTGAGATAATAGACGCCGCTGTATTCCGGTGTCTTCGCATAGCTGTATTCGCAGCGGATGAAATATGTACCGTCATTCAGTTCATTCAGATCCAGATCCGCCTGCCATGCATGCCCATCGCGCTTAGCGTCAGCACTTTGAACATCATGGTATTCAGGATCGGTGATGACGATCCGTGTCTTTAATGTGTTGCCGTCTGTTTCACTGACGCCTTCGCGGTATGCATTTCCTTTGAGTGTCAGGATGCCCTGATCAAATGCGATCGATCCAAGTGTTTCAACCGCTTCGCCGATCACAGGCTGCGGCTCTTCAATCTTGACATCATTGATCAGTGTGACATCTTCTTTTTTAAACCAGCCGACACTTTCCTCCCAGTTATAGGGACGTACATCTTCAGATGATTTAATGAACTGGATCTTTCCGTCATCGACATAGTTGGTGCACTGTGTTTTATAATATCCGTCCTCTTCCGCAAGAACTGCCACCGGATAGACCGGAATGTAATTGCCGCTGCAGGAAGTGATATCATATGCCGTTTTTCCGCCCTTGGTTAAGAAGGCAGTCGCTGCCGGGTTTGTGACAATGCCGACAGGAATGGAATTGAAATCCGTTAACTCTCCGTTGTTGCCGCAGGACAGCTTGTCAATGCGGTAGGCAATTGAAGCGATCTGCAGACCCCAGTAAACAGCGCTTGCGTATTTGAGATTGAAGCCTGCGCCTTTGTTTCCGATGAGGGATCCGTAATAGCGCCAGTCATTCATATCCAGGAATCCGGCAAGATTTTCCGACATCTGATTCATGATTCCTTCCCTGACCGTTTCATAGGAAGCGGCCTGATTGGGATCGGTGTCATAGGCACCCCAGCCGAAGAAGTTGTTGCGGTTCATTGCGTAATAGCTTGTTCCGTATGCCGATTCCAGGCATGCCATTGAATAGATCATCAGCGCGTTGACGCCGTATTCATTCTGGGCATCGATGAAATCCTGGGCAGCTCCATAGAGTCTGGAATCGGAACGCACCGACTGTGCTTTGAGATAGGCATCGAATACTTCAGCCGGAATCTTTGTCTTTGTGCGCAGCGGCATGAACTGGTAATAGTTGAAATACTGACCGGCATAGTTATGGAAGCCCATGTCGGTATAGAAGTCATAGCCGTTATCGGAATAATAGACCGTTCCGTCCTGCATCCATTCCGCAGCCGGCAGCGCAAGGTTGTAGCTTGTCTGCATGCTCATACCCGTATCATCGGGCCAGCCATAGAAGGAATTGAAGAGAAGATCTTTATAAAGTCCGTTGGTTTTGCATGTAAAGCTGTTCATGCGCGGAATCATTTCATACGGTTCTTCCGGCGTATTGTAGAAAGTCTCATTTCCGCCAAGCGTGATCTTCAGTTTTGAAGTGAAGAAACGCAGCGGCACAAGATCGAGATCCTTCAGCTCGGCATAGCCTTCAAAGCCATTCAGATTCAGCTTGACGCTTCCGGTACCGTCTCCGTTATAGAAAGCGGTATTGAGATAGTGCGCCTGATAATGCTGGCCGCTGTAGGTAGTCGCATAAGAACCTGAAAAATTCCGGTCCTGATAATAATGCATCATGGAAGAACCGGATCTGAACGGATATGCGAAAACCATGCCATTGTTCATGGCAACAATTTTAGTCGGACTTAACGAAGAACGATGGCGCACTACGCCGTCATCCCCTAATTTGCCCAGCGCTGTAATCGCTGAGCGATAGTCTGTATGGCAGCTGACTTTGTCAAACCCTCCCGTGGCATTGACATTGTCGACTTCATATATTTTGCAGGCCATCGGATACTGCGAACTGTTTTCTTCCGCTTCAGCAGTGACTGTCTCCGCTTTAAAAACGGAAATAACAGTACAGGCTGCGGCCAGTACCGGAAGAAACTTGCGGAATATATTCATAACACTGTCCTCATTTCAGGTCTACCGCTGCTGACAGCATTTCCTCTTCCCCTTCCAGGGACAGATACAATGTGCCGCGGTAGGATACGGGACTGTATTCAGGCCCGTAAACCTCAAAGAAAAGGAACCCTCTCTCTTCCTGAGGAATCGTGCGTCCGATGATATTTGTTTCTTTCATAGACCGTAAGGAAGCATCCATCGCTGCATAGCCTTCTTCATACCCTTCCGGCACAAAGCGAGCACTGCTGATGACGACTGAATCATCACTCAGGACGTTTACTCCGATCTCGATTGCATAAACCCTGTCGGACGAAGGAATGCTGTACTGCATTCTGGATCCGTCCGGACTGATCATGAAGAACATTTCATCCGTGATATCCAGTGCCTGGTAAACCGTAATTTCCGCCTTTGCGATTTCCACCACGGTTTCTTCCTTTTCAGGCACTGCCGTTTCTTCAGGTACCGGTGTCTCAATTGCGATCAAAGAAATATCCTGCACATGATCACTCAGATCAATGAGGATTCCTTCTTCACTGCTGAGATCGCAGTAAATTTCCACATAGGAAAGACTGCGGTCTTTGACCGGGATCAGAAAAACGGCATCGGATGACGCTGCACTTAAGTCCGGCATTTCAGAAACACCGGCTTTGTTCAGGTCATAGGAATGTTCTTCAATCTGCCTGACATATTCATCAATGCGTGAAAGAAAAATTCCTTCACTTGTATGAAAGTGAGCAGGCAAAAGATTCTCCTCTGCCTCATTTTCAATATGGAGATCGGCGGTCACAAAAACAAAGCCGAGATCATCAGCACGCCAGACTTCATAGGAATTGAGTGCAACGCGAACACTGTGTTCCTGATCTGCCGGCTGATCTTTGTTCTGTGAAGCGTCCGGTTCCTCCGTGATCAAAGCAGAGGGATCCTCCTTATTTTCCCCGCCGGGAAACAAGGAAGAGCGGAAGATGTACATAACAGCAGCCACCGCCGCGATCGCAGCAACGCATACCGCAATAACAAAACGGTGTTTCTTAAATGCCATCAGGGGCCATCCTCCTGAGTTTATATTATAGGTAAAACGGTTGGTCTTGCAAACTCAGAAACGCTTTATTTATGCGGAAAAACGGCGTTTTTTTAAGAAAAAAGGACACTTTGCGTGCCCTTGGAAATGCAACTATTTTTTATGATGCTCAGTGCGGATTGTGATGACTGCCTGCGCAAGAATCAGTAAACCCGCCGGGATCAGAACCGAATTGACGCCGATTCTGTCGGAGATAACCGTACCGATGACAACCCCGAGGATAAAGATCAGAACAATCATAATATAGATGCCGGCTGTTTTCATTTTGCCGGAATCACGGTCGGCGATTGCCCGGAATGTGAAGTCAACTGCCTTTCTGAGATTGCCTGTACCGACGGTTGTCGCAATCGGCTGATTGGCAAATACCGGAAAAGCTTCCATCTGGATGGCACAGGCAAATGATACCAATGCGTTGGCAATCCAGTTGAGCTCCTCCTGCACCGGGATTCTGCTGACAATCAGCAGTGTGATGATTTCAAAAAACAATGCGGTTCTGCGGATGTAGTGAATATCCCGTTTTTCCATCCATCTTTCAGTGCTCAGATGAACGATGACGCCGAGTATGAACGCGATAATCGGAATCAGGTATCCCATGCAGGACTGCAGTGTTCCGTTGATCATGTGAATGCCGAGCTTGATGATATTGCCGGTCTGCGCATTGGCAAATACCCCGCCCCTAACCGAATAGGTATAGGCATCAAGATATCCTCCTGCCAGTGTCAGCAGTACGGCGTTTTCGATTGTTCTGGATCCCTGTTTGACTTTCATAGCATTTCCCTTTTTACCGATTATTATCCGCTCCTAATTGTAAAAGAAAATCCATTTCCAGAATCCGGAAATTTCTTTGGATGATTGAAATATTCTGCTATATTGCCATTGCAAAGAGGAGAATGAATATGAAAAAAGCTGCAGTCATCGCCGCAAAAGGATGCGAGGAAGGCGAAGTATTGACAATTACAGATATTCTGCGCAGGGCTGAAATCGAATGCGATCTGATCGGTCTCTGCACAAAGAATATCATCGGCGCCCATGACATTGAAATCGAATGCGATTCTGTCTTAACCGGGAATGAGGATTATGACATGATCCTGCTTCCGGGCGGATATGAAGGTGTCGATCATATGAAGGAAAGCACAGTCCTCAATGATCTGTTAAAGAAAATGAATGAAGAAAAGAAGCTGATCGGCGCTCTATGCGCTGCCCCTTCGGTACTTGGGGAAGCGGGAATTCTGGACGGAAAGAAATTCACCTGCTATCCCGGTGTTGAAGTCAAAGCAGAAAATGCTGAAAGAAGCGAGGACACCATTGTCCTGGACGGCAATATCCTTACCGGAAAAGGTCCGGCGCTTGCCTGGGCATTTGCCTATGCCGCATGCGATCTGCTCGGTGCGGATTCACTGACCGTCAAAAAGAGAATGGTCTATTACAATGCATTTGATGTGAAGGAGGAAGGAAATGTCTGAAGTAAAAGCTGCCGTCATGATGATGGACGGATTTGAAGAAAGCGAAACCGTACAGATTGTCGATCTTTTAAGAAGAGCCGGCGTTACAGTGCATACCTTCCGTTTCCAGGATGATCCGATAGTGACAGGCATGCAGAAGATCAGAGTCAGAAGCGATTTGCGCTTTGGCGAAGATGTGAAGAAATATGATCTGATCGTGGTTCCGGGCGGACGCACATGCGCCGCGAAATTCATCGCGGAAAAAGATTTCATGGACACATTGAAATGGTTCAATGAAAACAATAAGCTGATCTGCGGTATGTGCTCAGGCACAGTTGTACTGGAAGAAGCAGGTGTTCTTGCGGGCAAAAAGGCAACCGGCTATACCGGCTATGAAGAAAAGCTGAAAAGCGCTGAATTTGTTCATGAAGCTGCCGTCTATGACAAAAATGTCGTGACATCCCAGGGACCGGCAACCCCCTACCCCTTCGCTTTCAAAATCATGGAAGCGCTGAATATTGATCCGGAAGTGATCAAAGGAAGACTTCTTTACTTAGAAGCCGGCGGACGGTAATACAAAATAAAGCTGCGATCCACTATAATGGTTGTCAGGAGACATTATGATTTATGACAAACTTCCTGTTGTGCTGCTGAGCACAATGGCTTCGGAAAAATCATCTTCGACCAATCATACGATCGCGGCTTTTATTCTGTCTCATGCCGAAGATATCCCAAAGATGTCGATCACCGATCTGGCACAGGCATGTTATGTCGGAACCGGATCGGTATCCAGATTTGTCCGTGACATCGGACTGACCGATTTTGCCCAGCTCAAGCAGCTGTGCGCTGAATTTGCGATGCGCTCCTTTGAAAACAAAGAAGAAACGGATCCAATTGTCCGTCAGAGTCATATAACCGAATATATTGTTTCGGCTATGCGCACGGCGGCTGCCTCGGTGGATTCAGAGCAGCTTGAAAAGATCTGCAGAGATATTCAGTCTTATGAAAATATCTATGCCTTCGGTCTTCTCAAAGCGCAAAGCGCGGCAGTTTCACTGCAGACGGATCTGTTAATGGCAGGAAAAACCATCCATACTTCCACCGCATTTGCGGAACAGATGGATACCATCATCAATGCCGGAAAAGAAGATCTGATCCTGATCTTCTCTTATACCGGAACCTATTTTTCTTCCCATGCCTTCCGGGCGAAGGAAAAGCATCTGATTCTGCCGAAGATCTGGATGATCTGCGGAAATGATTCCGGTCTTCCTTCCTTTGTCGATGAAGTGCTGCTATTTGAATCACAGGGAAAGAAGGAAAGCCACCCCTTCACCCTGGAACTGATGGCGTCATTGATCGCCGAAGAATATACATATATGATCAATCATGACAGAAGCGGAAATACACAGTGATATTTCCGCTTTTCTGTTGGTTTTTTCTTCTTTGTTTTTTATGCTGAAGACAAGGAGAATCATTATGGAATTTTCAGAAAAAACAGCACGCCTGATTGACGGCCTCTATCATAAACGTTCGCATGTCGAACTGACCGTCGGCATCCTGAAAAACGGCGGAACAGAAATCGTTCATTTCAATCCCGAACACAAAGAAGACGGCAATACCGGCATGATTTATGCGGCCGGCTCCATCTGCAAAACCTTCACCTGCTCATTGTTCGCAAAGATGATCACGGAAGGAAAACTCAATCCCGATGCCCCTTTAAGCGATTATATCGAAGGACTTCCCCAGGGATATTATCCTTCCCTGCGCAGACTGGCTACCCATACATCCGGCTATGGCGGACTGCCCTTTACCACCCTGCAGTCAATCCCGATGTTCATGAAGATGAATGAGGAAAACGGACTGCTTCATGTCAATCCCTTCAGAGGTTATCCGGATGAAGAAGGCATGATGAAGATCATCCGGGAAACAAAGCTGAAGAACAAGATCTACCCCTTTGAATATTCCAATATCGGCATGAGCATGCTCGGCTATATCATCGGAAAAACAGACGGACGGGGATTCTGGGACGCGATGAACAGCTATGTGAAGGATGAACTGCATTTAACCAATACATTCTTAGGAAACATTGACATGACCGGCTATGACAAAAAGGATCAGCCCTGCGAATGCTGGAAATGGGAAAAGGATGATATCATCGCACCGGCAGGCGCTATGAATTCAACTGCCGAAGATCTGCTGAAATTTGCGCAGATGAATCTCGACGGGTCGCTGCCGTATGTGTATCTCTGCCATCAGTTCAATGCGCCGCTGGATAAAAACAACGATACAGGACTTGGCTGGAGACTTTATAAAAAGCAGCCTGTTTCCTGGCATACAGGAAGTGCGGGGGCCTTCAGCTGCTGGCTCGGATTTGACCGCATGAAGAAAACAGCTGTCACGGTTGAAATCAACTATGGACTTGTCAATGCGGAAGAAATCGGCTTCTCCATCATTGAAAATCTGTAATCTGTCTGATACCGGATCAAATCAAAGCCGCCCGCTTTTCCGCGGACGGCTTTTTACTGTGTCTTATTACTGCGCGCTGTTTGCGCCTTTCTTTTTTCTTCTGTAAAGAATCACCGCTGCAGCTGCGGCCGCAATCACGGCTGAGCCGATGATGATGTTTCTGGCAGTATGTTCTTTGGACTGCACCCCTTCTGTCATCCTGTCAAACAGGATATCCGTCGGCTGGCCGTAGATTTCTTCCAGCGGAACAACTGATTTGATGCGGTTGAGGGAAATGCCTTCATCTCCCGGCTGTTCCCCGTCAAGCAGAACATATAATGTCACATCCTCCGCTCCGTCACTTACAAACAGTCCGCTCTTTGCGCTGTATTCACTGTCACGCTTTTCACCGGCATCGTACGGTACGGTCCATTCATCAAGCACGGTCTCGTTTGCGTCATCCCTTACCAGCATCGTCGCATTCTTTCTCAGATAGCCGTGGTTGACAATCTGGTAGCGGATCTGTTCGGTTCCGTGTCTGTAGGAATGCCACATCTTCGCTTCCAGATATCCGGGATCCACTTCCACGCTGATCCTGCTGTCGGAAAGTCCGTCTTCACGGCTGCTGATTTCAAAGGTATAGCTCAGGATTTCCTGCGGATTATCCGGTATCATCGTTTCAGCAGTCACATCAGCTGTTTCCCATAATCCGAGATTTCCGTTATACTCTCCCACCTTTTCGCCATTGCACAGAATATCGGCGTGTCTGATGTTATAGAGACCGGTATTGCGGATTTTCAAAGAGAACTTCACCGGTTTGCCCGGCAGAAGCGTATCGGTATCCAGTGCCTTGCCGCTTTCAAAGCGGATATGGCTGTTGGCGGCTCTTGCGCTGATGTAAAGATCTGTGCGGGTGTCGGTAAAGCGGTCATCCTCCTGGCCGAGCAGCACCTGCATTCCGCTGTTTTCTTTGGCAAGAAGCGCCTCATCGGAAAGATCCGCGTTGGTTTCATAATTCTGGATGCTGTAGAGAATGATCGGTTCGCGCTCGTCGGTAAATGCGGCTGAAAGATGGCTGACATAGGCCCCTGCGCTGATCTTTGTCAGATCGCTTCTTGCCCAGTTGATTCCGCCGTCATAGCTGATCCACGCAAACGCGTCGCCATGGGTATCCTTTGTGGAAACGGAAGTAATCATGATCGCATTGGCACCGATATTTCCGTAAATATCATATGCATCCTGCGGGATGATGATGTCTTCCGGCGTCAGCGGTTCTGTATTCAGTCCTGTATCCGCACGGTAAATGCGTCCGTTTTCAAACCATGTGAAATAGACGATATTGTTTCCGGCTTTGACAAATCTGCCGTTAGACGCATTTTCTTTTTCAAAGATTTTCTTCCCGTCCCGGTACAGTTCAACCCGTCTTGTTCCTTCGGATTCATAGCTGATAGCGGCTGTGAGATCATATCCGAAATATTCGCAGTCCAGCTGCATCATATTGCCTTCCGCCTGCGCTGTTTTCTGTGCTTCCCACTTGCCGGAACTGTTCTTTCTGGCAATGTAAACTTCATGCGTACCGGCTAGACCTGCCGGATCATTGACATCATTGGTATACCAGAAAACAGCCGGACTTCCGTTTTCATCGGCACATACTTTTGCGCCTGCCGCAAAGATATCCGATCCTGCATAATTGGTGATTCTTTCCTGATTGCGCCAGCTGTTTGCGGTGCCGTGTTCAGAGAAGTAAATATCGGTTCTCGATGCGATATCGGAGAATGTCATATCCCCATTGATTTCTTCGACCGCATTCTTCCAGACAAGATATGCGTTTCCGTTATTGTTTTCATACAGATACGGTTCAAAATCGGCGGTTCCGTCATCATGAAGCTTAATTGGTTCGCTGATAAACTGTGTCGCGATATTGTAATAGCCTGTCTGAAGAACAGAACTGTTTCCCTGTTTTCTTGATTGATCAGCGCCGAGGAATACCATTGTCATTTCCGGCAATGCGCTGGAGCCGGTATTGACAATCTGCACATGGCTGTCGGGATAGACATCTTCCGCAAGCATATGAGAGAAGTCTGTTTCCCTTTCCCAGTCATTGGTCACATCCGGCACTTCGACATCCGCTCCATGCCATTTCATCGATTCCCCGCCTTTCAGCAATACGCCTTTTGTATTGCCGTAATCGTTTGCCAGCAGGTAATCTTTGAATTCTTCCGATGTCATCTCAGCGCCAAGCGTAGTAATGTTCGCTTTGAAATCTTCAGCCAGATCATGGCTGCCGGCCACAATCTTCAGGCATGCAAGCACCTTGCCGAACAGCTTTGCCTTAAGACCCAGTTCACCGGCAACGATCAGATGCTCAACATCCGGATCCGGATACATCTCCTGCTGATATTCGATACTGCCTGCGCCGTATACACCGATGGATGCCAGCGAGCATCCGATACCGCCATAGGCTTCCAGGGCACCCTTGAGTCCGGCTAAAACAGAATCCGAATTGAAATGGAATTCACTGTCTTCCGGTGAATATTCATAATGGAAATCGAACTTTCCGGTCGCGCCGCCGGAAAGAGAAAGATTGAATGTGAAGATGCCGTACTGCGCATCGATCGAAAAGCCGGTGCCGATATACAGCTGCATCTGGCCGAGAACCGGTTCTGTTGAATTGACATTGCCCTCTGCCCAGCCGTTGAACAGAACAACAACGCCCATGCTTTGCGGTTTCCCTTTCGTATCCAGGGCATGCGAATCGTCGAAGAGTGCCTTCAGATCCTCCGCAAGCTTGCCTTCCGGCATTTCACCGCTGCCGGCCTTGATCCAGAAATCCTCATCCGTTGAATTGTATCCGATGCCGGCACGGAAAGTTCCGTCGGCATAGGTTTTATAAGTGACCGGAATCAGAAACGGCAGTACATCCAGTTCCATACCCGGCAGAAGGTAATCCATATTCAATGAAAGGCCTTTGCCGAAATCAGCGCCGAGATCGTCCGGCACCTTGGAAAGAAAAGCATTTTTCCTGACCCGGATACCGAGCGGCACCACCCCGATGACTTCTTCATCGCGTCCGTCGGCAATCCTCAGATATACAGGCCAGCCCGGCGTAAGAAGATCCGCGCTGAATGAGAAGCTGCTTTCCTCAAAGGTGCCGATTTCCTTAACTTCATCTTCCTTCATCTGGAGAACATCAAATACAGGCGGTACCCCGTGTCCTTCAAAAGGAACTTCGAAATACACCGGCTCCTGGATGCTGCTCTGCATTTCCAGAATACCGTCAAGCACATTCACCGTTTCCTCCAGGAATGTGACATTGATTTCCGGAATACTCCATTCCAGACTGCCCACATCTTCCGCTTCGACGTGCGAAGAAAACATGAGCAGAAACAGTGAAAGCACGCAGATTATCAGTTTTTTCATATCATCACCAGCCTTCTGTTAATTATGATTAATACAGAAGTTCTCTTTTTTTTCAGTATAGCGTATGCATGAAATGATTCCCAACTGTTTTCAAAATCTTAATAACCGGAAAAAGAAAAGACCGCAGTCTCATGCGGTCTTATCTGGACTTTCTCTTTGCTTTGCGAGCAGCTTCCGCCTTCAGCCTTCTGGCAACGCCCGGCTTGACGTAGAACTCTCTCTTGCGTGCTTCCATGAGGGTACCGTTGCGGGTCACCATACGCTTGAAGCGGCGCAGTGCATCATCAAAGCTTTCGCCCGTAAAAGCACAGTTAATACTACCAAAGCGCTTTTTAAAATGCAATCGGTTTTCAGATGAGTTTCTTTCCGGCGCTGGTTCCGATTCTTTCAGCTCCGGCTTCAATCATCTTTTCAAATGTTTCCTTGTCACGGATGCCGCCGGCAGCCTTGACCTTCACGTTTTCAGAAACGGAAGCACGCATGAGCTTCACGTCTTCGATGGTTGCGCCGGCTGTTGAGAATCCGGTGCTTGTTTTGACAAAGTCAGCGCCTGCTGTTTCCGCATCCCTGCAGGCACGTACCTTTTCCTCATCAGTCAGAAGGCATGTTTCAAGAATGACTTTCAGAATCAGATTGCCGCAGGCTTCCTTGACGGAGCGGATATCGTTGATGACATATTCATCATTGCCGTCTTTCAGCATGCCGACATTGATGACCATGTCGATTTCTTCAGCACCCTTTTCAATCGCGTCCTTTGTCTCAAAGACTTTGGCTGCGGTTGTCATTGCGCCGAGCGGGAAGCCGATGACGGTGCAGACTTTGACATCTGTTCCCTTCAGTGCTTCAGAGGCGGTTTCAATCCAGCAGGGATTGACGCAGACGGAAGCGAAATCATATTCCGCCGCTTCCGCGCATAATGCGAGGATCTTTTCCTTTCCTGCTTCGGGCTTGAGCTGTGTGTGGTCGATGTACTTACTGGGCTTCATTCTCTTCTCCCTCCGTATTGAAATAATACTTTTTCAAGGTTTCATGAACGATCGTGTCATCGCCTTCGTACGGTTCGCGTCCGAATTCGCGGTAGATGAATTTCTCATCTCCCTTTCCGAGAATAATGATGGTGTCATTGGGGTCCGCGAGTTCGATTGCCTGGCGGATGGCATCGTACCGGTCTTCAATAATAATATAATTCTTTTTCCTGATTCCTGCCGCTATTTCCATCGCGATATCACGCGGTTTTTCATTTCTCGGATCATCTTCCGTCAGGATGATCATATCGCAGTACTTGTCGAGGATCCGCCCGAATACAGGACGCTTTTCGGTATCGCGCTTGCCGGCGCTGCCGGTGATGGCGATGATGCGCTTGCCCTTGGGCGTGATTGCGCTGGCATACTGGCATACTTTTTCAATGCCGTCGGGTGTGTGGGCAAAGTCGACAATGATGTTGAACGGCTGGCCGTCATTGATTCTCTGCATGCGTCCTTCGATCTGGTTGAGATCGCGGATATGCGGCATCATCTGGGTGATGGAAATGCCTTTGACATGGAGTGCGGCAATCGCAGCCAGCAGGTTGGAGATATTGAAGCGGGCAACCAGGTTGGTTTCCAGTTCATATTCCATATTCGCCACTTTCAGTGTAAAGCGGGTTTTGTCTTTCATCAGCTGATACTTGGTAACCCGGTAATCAGCCTCAT
>CAMVGT010000041.1 GCA_947167125.1 uncultured Erysipelotrichaceae bacterium | reverse complement strand
TCAAATCTTCCGTGGGCATTTTCATAGCCGGCTGAAAGAGTCCGTGCAGGCAGGCCTCTGTGCGAAAGGGCGGAGCCGTCTGTTCCTCCCCTGAAGGCGTCGCAGACCGGTTCAATGCCGCATGCCTGAATTGCTTCGATGAGATTATCAATCATCCATGGTACCTGATCGATGATTTCCTTCATGGAACGGTATTGCGGATTGATTTCCAGTTCGATGCATTCTTCTCCGTATTTGTTTTTCAGATACTGCACGGTCTTTTTCAGATATTCTTCGCGCTGTTTGAAATGAAGGGCGTCATGATCGCGGATAATCAGTACGATTCTTCCTTCTTCGCATGTGGCAGAGAAGCTGACCGCATGATAGAAGCCTTCGCGTCCTTCCGTATACTGCGGCTTTTCAAATTCCGGCAGAAGTCTCATAAACTCGCTTCCGATATCCACCGCGTTTTTCATGATGCCTTTGGCGGTTCCGGTATGAACGCTTTTGCCATGCAGTGTTACTACCGCCTGGGACGCATTGAATGTTTCATTTTCATACCAGCCGAGATGATCGCCATCCAGTGTATAGGCGGTCGGACTTTCAAAACGTGAAAGATCAAGATCCCTTGCCAGGCCTCCGACTTCCTCGTCCGGCGTAAATGCGATTGAAATCAGCCCATGTTTTAATTCAGGATGTGCGATCACATATTCCGCAAATGTCATGATTGCCGCAATCGATGCCTTATCATCGCCGCCGAGCAGCGTTGTGCCGTCGGTCAGGATCAGATCCTGTCCGATATACATCTTCAGGTTTTCAAATTCATCCGGCGACATGACGATATTCTTTTCTTGATTCAGTACAATATCCCCGCCGTCATAATTTTCCAGAACCCATGGCTTTACATCTGCTCCCGATGCGTCCGGGGCAGTGTCGATATGGGCAACCAGTCCCAATGGTTTTCCTTCCGTATTGGCCGGAATCTTTCCGTAGACAACGCATTTTTCCGTATCCAGATAAACTTCAGAAGCGCCGATCTCTGTCAGTTCATCCTTTAACATCCGCGCCAGGTCAAACTGTTTCATTGTGGTCGGAACCGTCTTTGAAAAATTTGCGGACTGGGTATCGACTTTTGCATAGCGGATCAGACGTTCTTTTACTTTTTCATAGAATTCAGTCATATGTTTTAACCTCTGTTTTTCATTGTACCGCAAATCCATGTTAGAATTAACTGCAGTCAGATCTGAGGTGTGATTTATGGCAAAACTGTATTTTTATTACGGAGCGATGGGCTCTTCCAAAACTGCCAATGCGTTAATGGCAAATTACAATTATGAAGAACGCGGACAGAAGACTCTGCTTGCGAAAACCAATATCGATACCAGAGACGGAACACATATCATCCGCTCGAGAATCGGTCTTGAAAAGGAATGCGTCCTGCTATCGGATGTCTGTGCGATGAGCGATGATGAACTGCGTACCTATGACGCGATCATCGTCGATGAAATCCAGTTTGCGAAAAAGGAACAGATTGACCGTCTTGCCCATATCGCCGACTATTGCGATGTACCGGTACTGACCTATGGCCTGCGCAGCGATTTCCAGCTGAATCTGTTTGAAGGAAGCGAAAGGCTGCTTGCGATCGCCGACTCCATTCATGAAGTCAAGACGATCTGCTGGTGCGGAAAAAAAGCGACATGCAATGCACGGTACAATGAACATGGCATTGTCAGGGAAGGCAGCCAGGTCATGCTTGGCGCAAATGATGATTATATCGCTCTTTGCCGCCGCCACTTCATGGAAGGAAAGCTCAGAAGCGACGACGAGCCGATCGGATTTACCGACTGAAAGCACTCACTGCAGTGCTTTTTTATTTTTGCGCAGAAGAAAAGCTGTCCGGTGCGGACAGCTGAACTTTATTTCTTATGGTAGAGACGCTTCTGATGATAAACGGGATCGCTTGTCACATTGACACCGAGCTTGCGGAAGACATTGGCATCTTCCAGCGGCAGGATGACTGTCGAATGCGCTTCGGAACCTTTGAGATTCTTTAGCTGTGCCATCGCTGCGGCTGCTGCCTGATTGCGCTGGGCTACAATCGCAAGAGCGATCAGTACTTCATCGGAATGCAGACGGGGATTGCGGTTGCCGAGGTTGTTGACCTTAAGCTCCTGAATCGGAACGACATATTCCGGTTCAATCAGATGGACATCTTTTTCAATTCCTGCAAGCGCCTTGATCGCGTTGATGATCAGAGCGGCGGAAGGACCGAAGAGGGAAGATGTCTTGCCGGTCACGATTCTTCCGTCCGGCAGTTCAAGCGCCATTGCCGGTTCGCCGGTTTCATGGGCTTTGTTTGTCGCGCTCAGACAGACATTGCGGTTTTGCGGCGTCACGCCGAGTTCGTTCATCAGAAGATCAATCTTCTGTACGGCGGATTCATCCGCTTTGTCGTTGCGGACATCGACTTTGGTCTGATACCAGCGGCGGATGATTTCCTGTTTGGATGCTTCGCAGGCAGCTTCATCATCAATGATGCAGTAGCCGACCATGTTCACGCCCATATCGGTAGGGGATTTATAAGGAGACTCATTGAGAATCCTTGTGATAATCCGGTTGAGAACCGGGAAGATTTCAATGTCACGGTTATAATTGACCGCTGTCTTGCCATAGGCTTCCAGATGATACGGATCGATCATATTGATATCATCAAGGTCGGCAGTGGCGGATTCATATGCCAGATTGACCGGATGATGCAGCGGCAGATTCCATACCGGGAATGTTTCAAACTTCGCGTAGCCGGAAGTGATGCCGTTGGCAGCGTCATGATAGAGCTGGGAAATGCAGGTTGCCATTTTTCCGGAACCGGGACCCGGTGCGGTAACGACAATCAGATTGCGCTCCGTCTGCACATACTGGTTTTTGCCGAGGCCTTCAGGCGAAACGATGAAGTCGACATCGGTCGGATAGCCTTTGATCGGGAAATGGAGATAGCTTTTGATTCCTGCGTTTTTCAGCTGGTTGCGGAATGTATCGACGCCGGCCTGGTGCGTATACTGCGTAATGACAACCGAACCGACATAGAGATCCAGCGAGCGCAGGGTATCCACCAGACGGAAGACTTCCTGATCATAGGTAATGCCGAGATCGCCTCTGCTCTTGGAATGCTCAATGTTGTCCGCATTGATGCATATAATCAGTTCCACCTGATCCTTGAGCTGGGTCAGCAGCTTGATCTTGTTGTTGGGATCGTATCCGGGCAGAACCCTGGACGCATGGAAATCCTCAAACATCTTGCCGCCGAATTCAAGATACAGCTTGCCCTTGAACATGCCGATTCTTTCAAGAATCTTTTCACTCTGAAGTTTCAGATACTTTTCGGAGTCAAATGCCTTCTTAAACATAATGCCGTTCCTCCAATACCCGCCTAGCATACCATAATCAAATGTATTTGAAAAAGAAAAAACGAAAAGAATGATATAATCACTGACGGAGCATTGCCATGAGTCTGGAAAGCGATCTGTTTGAAAAACTGCGTCCGGTAAAAGAAAAACTGGATGCCTTTGGATTTATAAAGAACGGCAGTATGCATAGCTATACGGCTTTTCTGCCGGATTCAAAAATGAAAGCAGTCATCCGGATCGATGAAAAAATGAAGATTTCCGGAACGGTCTTTGATGATTTTGATGAAGAATATGTCGCATTCAGACCGGACGGGACAAGAGGAAGCTTTGCCGCAAAAGTCCGCCAGGAATATATTGAACTTCTGGAACGGATTGCAAGGGAATGCTTTGAACCGGTGCCGTTTGTCTTTGATCAGACAAACCGGATCTGCGGGTTCATTCTGGAAAGCTTTGATAAACGGCCGGAATATATCTTTGAAAAATTCCCGCAGTATGCGGTATGGAGACATGATGGCGGAAAATGGTTCGCAATCGCGATGGAAGCGGAAGCAGGAACTTTCGGATATGATCACAAAATCGAAGTGATTGATATCAATGTACACGAAGAGCGCATGGAGGAACTGCTGAAAACCGAAGGCATTTTTCCCGCATTCCATATGAACAAAAAGCATTGGGTCTCTATTGTCCTGGATGACACACTGGATGATGATTTCGTGGATGAACTGATCACCCAGAGCTATTTACTGACAGCAGCCCATCGGACAGACGTGCTGAAGCGGGAATGGATCGTTCCTGCCAATCCGAAATATTTCGATCTCGACCATGCCTTTGCGATGTCGGATCTGCTCTATTGGAAACAGAGTTCCAAAGTGCAGAAGGGGGATCTGGTTTATATTTATTACGGCGCGCCGTTTTACCATATCCGCTATCTTTGCGAAGCAATGGAAACGGATATCCCTTACAAAGGCGCCTATGACGGACCGATCCGCATGGAAACACTGATGCGCTTAAGAAAGATCTGTTTCTTTGAAGACGGAAGACTGGACCGCAAATTCCTGGCAAAGTTCAATGTCACAAATATCCGGGGACCGCGGTATATGCCGAATGATCTGAAAGCGGAGATCATCCGCTTATATAAACTCAATGATCTGGAGGAAATGAAAGATGAGTGAAAAGATGAAAGAACGCAATGAAATTGAAGAACAGTATAAGTGGGATCTGTCCACACTGTACAGAAGCGATGAGGAATGGGAAGCCGCACTGGCATCCCTCGATGAAGAAATCGCGAAGATTCCGGAATGGCAGGGAAAGCTGAATACAGCTGAAAACATCCGCAACTTCCTGGATCTTTATACAAAGCTTTCCGGAAAGATGGAAAATGTCTATACCTATTCCTTCCTGCGCAACTCTGAGGACACAAGAAAAGCAGACGCGCAGTCGATGTATGCAAGAGCGTACGGCAAGATTGTCGAAGCATCTTCCAAAGCCGCATTCTGGCGTCCGGAAATCCTTTCCCTGGATGAAGAGACACTTGAAAAGATCGTCAATGACGAACTCCTTCAGCCTTATGCATTCATGATGCAGGATTTAAAGAGAATGGCTGCCCATACACTTTCCGGCAAGGAAGAACAGCTTTTAGCGGCATTCGGCGAAGCACTTGGTGCACCGCAGAGAATTGCCGAAAACCTGATGGATGCCGACATGGTCTATGATTCTGTCAAAGACGGCGAAGGCAATGAAAGGGAAGTCAGCGACGCGACATTCATTCTCCTGCAGTCCAATAAGGACAGAGTCCTGAGAGAAAATGCATTCCGCTCCTATTACAAAGGCTACAGACAGCATATCAATACATTTGCGGCAGCTTATGCAGGAACCGTCAAAGGCGCTGTCACAGAAGCCGCAATGCGCGGATTCGGATCTTCCAGAGAAATGAGCCTTGCGTCTGACAACATTCCTGTCAGCGTCTTTGACAATCTGATCGCAACTGTCCATGCCAATATGGACAAGATGCACCGCTATGTCAGACTCAGAAAGAAGATTCTGAAGCTTGATGAACTGCATTATTATGATGTCTATGCGCCTTTGGCATCCGGAGAAACAAAGCATTACAGCTATGAAGAAGCACAGAAGCTTGTCCTCAAGGCTGTCTCTCCGCTTGGCGAAGAATATAACAGACGTGTTGAAAAAGCATTTGAAGACAGATGGATTGATGTCTATCCCAACCCCGGCAAGGCAGGCGGAGCTTATTCTTCCGGAACCTACACATCCAATCCGTATATTATGATGAACTTTACAGGAACCCTGGATTCCGTATCCACGATTGCCCATGAAATGGGTCATTCGATGCATTCCTGGAATACCAACCATACACAGCCTCAGCAGTATGCAGATTATTCTCTCTTTGTGGCGGAAGTCGCTTCCACCGTCAATGAGAATCTCTTGATCGAACAGCTGCTCAAGGAAGAAACAGATCCGAAGGCAAGACTTGCATTATTGAACCAGTATCTGGAAGGATTCAAGGGAACTGTTTACAGACAGACCATGTTCGCTGAATTTGAAATGAAGGCACATGCCATGGCGGAGCGCGGTGAATCGCTTGATCCGACAAGCCTCAGCAATGTCTATGAAGAACTCATCAAACAGTATTTCGGCGAAGATCTTGTCATTGATGATGAAGTCAAATACGAATGGAGCAGAATCCCGCACTTCTACCGTCCGTTCTATGTCTATGTCTATGCGACAGGCTACTGCACAGCCAGCGCGCTTTCCCAGATGATTCTCAATGAAGGCGAAGCTGCTGTAAAACGCTATCTTGAATTCCTGCAGATGGGTTCCTCCGCTTATCCGATTGATGAGCTGATCCATGCCGGTGTTGATCTCAACACACCCGCACCGATCGAAAAGGCTCTTGCGCTGTTCGGAAGAGTCCTTGATGAAGCGGAAAAGATCGCCGACGAACTCGCTTAAGATTCTTAAAACCGGTCACGCACCGGTTTTTTTCTGATGGACAATATGGAATTTTCATCCGTTCTGTTATGATTAAGGCATCGGTTTGATGAGATTTTCAGGGAGTAAAGATGGATTTGAGATTATTTATACCCGCGGCTGTTTTCTGGATTGTATTTTCAATCGCGTTCGGAATTGACAGAAGCAGATACAGAAATTGTGTATTGCTGTTCGGAGCGCTGTTTTTTACACTGGGCGGGGTCATATTAAACGCGAATGATGTGCAGACTGCCATGATTCTTGCGGTGATTGTGACGGCATTGCTGTGTGTGCCTGTATTTCTGATCTGGAACGGCATTGTCATGATCAGAAGGGAAGGGACCGCGCTTGCTCATCTGCTGTCGCTGTTTCTTGGAATCGGCGTCGGATTCGGCGAAATCTCGACGCTGCTGTGGGCTATTACATCACCAAATACATCGGCCGATGGAAAGATCTATGCGCTTGTTTACGGACTGATCGCTTTTTCTGTGATTTATTTTTCACTGTCATTTCTGATGTTTATGATCTACTGCGTTTTCCTGATGATCATCCCGAGACGCCGCGATTTTGACTATGTCATCATTCTTGGAGCAGGATTAAGAGACGGACTGGTGCCGACAAAACTGCTCTCAGACAGAATTGACAAAGCCATCAAGGTCTACCGGCACGATCCAACACCTCCCATTCTGATTCCTTCCGGCGGACAGGGAAATGACGAAAAGGTTTCGGAAGCGCAGGCGATGAAAACCTATATGGTTGAAAAAGGCATTTCTGCAGACGCGATCGCGATGGAGGATGAATCCAAGACAACCTATGAAAATCTGATCAATTCCAAAAAGATCATCAAAGAAAGAGGAGGCGGCAGATACATCGCCATTGTAACAAGCAACTACCACGTATACAGAGCACTGCGCTATGGCCGCAAGATCGGCCTGCAGTGTACCGGCATCGGTGCCCATACCGCTTTCTATTACTGGCCTAGCGCCGTGATCCGTGAATATATCGCAATTCACAGGGAACCCAAGCATCTTGCGATCCTGGCGGCAGGATGGATCGCGACAATTCTGTTTGTGTTCTACATCGCTTAAATATCTGATACCGGATCATTTCCGGTATTTTTATTTCAAAAAAGCATGGCTCATCAGAACCATGCAGGTAAGAAATATTCAGAGGAACATTGCCCAGACATTGGCCAGGACAACGGTGATAATGCCGGCTGTGACAATCGACAGGGAACTCATCGCGCCTTCGACTTCGCCGATTTCCATTGCCTTGGCTGTACCGATCGCGTGGGCGCTGGTGCCGATCGCAAGACCCTTGGCAATCGGATCTTCGATTTTAGCCGCTTTGAGAACGCCTTCTGCTGAAATGTTGCCGAAGATGCCTGTCACAATGATGGCCGCGACTGTAATCGGGACAATGCCGCCGAGCTCTTCGGAAATGGACATGCCGATCGCGGTTGTGATCGATTTGGGCAGGAATGTGACATACTGCGCATGATCGAAATGGAACAGGAATGCGAACAGCAGGATGACAGTCATCGAAGTAACGGATCCGACAAAGATCGAAATGATGATTGCCTTGATATTCTTCTTCATCCGCTCGATTTCCATATAGAGCGGAATTGCCAGCGATACGGTGGCAGGAGTAAGCAGGTAGCTGAGATATCTGCCGCTGACATTGTAGGATTCATAATCAATCCGGAACACCAGCAGGAAACATAATGTCAGAACAATCGAGATGAGCAGGGGATTGATCAGACTGCTCTTGAATTTGTTTTTCAGGAAGATGCCGAAATAATAGAAGGCAAGGGAGATGACAACGCCGATGGTTGTCGAGCCTGCGAAGAATTCGTTCATGCCTTTTCTCCTTTCCTGCTGTCTTTGCGGATAATGATCTGGGCAACTTCACCGGTCACAACCATGACGATGATGTTGCAGGCAATGATTGTGACAAGCGCCGGGATGATGATCGGCTGCAGCGCACTCCAGGAATTCATCAGTCCGACAGCTGCTGGAATAAACATGACCGGCATGATTTCAATCAAAAACTGGGCGGCTGTTTTCACCTGGTCAAGTTTGATGACTTTGGTGTAGAGCAGGATGAACATCAGCACCAGACCGTAAATGGATGCCGGAATCGGCAGGGGTACGATATAACGGATGATTTCGCCGATGCATGTCACCAGCATAATCAGAAGAAATTGTTTCAGCAGTTTCATAGTCTTTCTACCTCATCGCATTTATCTTATTACAAAATGGGATGTTTTAGGGAAAAAACAGGATAACAATACATTGACAGATAAATAATATTGGATACAATAGAATTGTAAACAATAGGAGGAAACAGATATGAGTATCTATGACTACACACTGACAACCCGCAAAGGTGAGGAAGTTTCCCTGAAGCAGTATGAAGGAAAGGTCATGCTGATTGTCAATACAGCAACCGGATGCGGTTTCACTCCGCAGTACGAACAGCTTGAAGAAATGTATGAAAAATATCATGACAAGGGACTCGAAATCATCGATGTTCCCTGCAACCAGTTTGCCGGACAGACACCGGGAACTGACGAGGAAGTTCATGAATTCTGCACACTGAAATATAAAACACTGTTCGATCAGTTCAAAAAGAGCGAAGTAAACGGCGAAAACGAACTGCCGCTCTATACATATCTCAAGAGTCAGAAGGGCTTTGAAGGATTCGGCAAGGGCGTCAAGGCAATGGCGATGTCCGCTATGTGCAAGAAGATTGACAAGAACTACGCTTCCAATCCTTCCATCAAATGGAACTTCACAAAGTTTGCGGTAGACAGAAACGGCAATGTCGTAAAGAGATTTGAACCGACCGCAAAGATGGAAGATGTCGACAGCTTTGTCGCAGGACTTCTCTGATTGATTCATGAAAAGAGCTTCGGCTCTTTTTCTTTTCCGCTCTGCCTGTTTATCCTGTAATATTTTCTTAGATATTCAATTCAAAAACATCGGATCATTGAAACCGAAAGGAGCGGAATATGAAATCAATTTATCAAAGACTGTGGACACTCCTGACCGCTTTGATGATGTGCATCACGGTTTTTCACATCAGCCGTATTGAACTGAATGCGGAAGTAGAAAAAACGGACATTATCACAGCTGCGGACCGGCAGGAAACAGATGAAGCATCTATGCAGGGCACATGGGATATTTATGAAAACAGACCGGTAAAGGATCTGATTCATGATGATTATGTCGATCAGGTGCGCAGAGAAGCTGCAGCCAGAGTAGAAGAAATCGAATTTACAACAACTTATGTTCCAAATGTAAGCATGGCTGCCAGCTATGTATATTCACTGGCTGTTTTAAAGCAGACCGGCAATCCGAAGGAAGGCGATTATCTGCGCTGGCAGACGGAAGCTCCGGATGTCACTGCAGATGTATACAGATGGTATTATCAGATTTACCATTTAACATTCGGTTATTATACTGATGCAGCACAGGAAGCGGCAGTGGATGAAGCGGTAAACAGTCTGATTGACCGTCTTGGCATCCGGTACTATTCCGATTACCTGAAAGCAGTAACGGTATACAGATGGATGTACGACAATATCTCATATGCTCAATCAATAAACAGCCAGTCTATGAAAACCGCATACAGCGCTCTGATTAACTGCAATGCAGACAGTCAGGGATTCGCACTGCTGTTTTACCGTCTGATGATGGAACTGGGAATTGACTGCAGAATCATCAAAGGAAGCACGTCCTCAAATTCTTCATGGTTCTGGAATATTGTAAAACTTGGGGACGAATATTATTACTGCGACATTGGTCAGGAAGCATCAGAAGGCAGTACTGAAAAGTATATGCTTTGCAGTGCCGGATTGTTTGGCAATCATACGCCTGACGGGGAATACCGTACTCTTGAATGGTCTGTACTTTATCCGGTCGCTTTGAATCCGTATGAACCGACAGAAGAAGAAATGAAAAAGAAAGATGTCTGTCAGGGAGCCTTCTTTACATCTAAAGAAGTGAAAGTGGACGAAAACAGAACTGTGCAGCTGGAAACGCATGTGCTTCCTTCTTCCTGCTCTCAGAATGTAACTTATACATCTTCTGACACATCTGTTGCTGTCGTAAATGCAGAGGGTCTTGTAACAGGAATCAAAGAAGGTACGGCATGGATCAGTGCTGCCGCAAAGGATGGAGGTACGGTGCGCCGCTGTAAAGTTACAGTAGAAAAAGTATATCCGGATTCCGGCTATGCCTACGCAATCCGTGTGATAACCGATTTTGACAGAAACTGGGGCGATCTGATCTTCATCCGTTCCAAAAAGAATTATGAATTGAGATATTCCGGTCCGATCGAAGATATCTGGGGAAATCAATACAACGGTGTAGTGACGGGTCTTGGCGGTCAGATTGAAGGATCCAGATGCAATTATGCGACTGATCTGCCCGAATGGACCAGCGATAAAGTCGGTGTACTCCGCGCTTATGTGGCAGATAATCAGCTCATTCATGTACAGATGTTCGACAGGTGGTTCTATGAATTCGAATATCTCGAAGAATTCAATGCGAAAGGACTGGATTTCGCCCATTGCAAAAACAGCAGTCAGGTTTTTGAATACTGCAAAAATCTGAAAAAGGTGGATTTCAGCGGTACAGATACTTCGCAGTTCAATTCCTTTGCCAACTGGTTCTATTACTGCCGTTCACTGGAAGAACAGGATCTCAGCAGTCTTGATACTTCTTCCGCAGTCAGTATGGCCAATATGTTCTTTATGTGCGATAAACTGAAATCTGTGAATCTCAGTTCCTTTGATACATCAAAAGTCACATCCATGAAGAATATGTTTGCAGGCTGTTCTGCTCTTGAGGCGGTATGGCTTGGGAAAAAGTTTACCGTATGGAAAGATAATGCTTATCTGCCGAAAGGCACATGGTCCAACGGAATATTCGATAAAACCGAAACCGAGCTGTATGAAGAATATCCTGCCCATGCACAGGCGTGGAACAGAAGATGGGTTCTGAAAGACAAATATATCATTGTTACAGGCGTGGATCTTAAGGAAAGCAGTCTGAACATACCGGTCAGCGATACAGCTCAGCTGAATGCGAGTGTGAAGCCTGCCAATGCCAGCAATCAGAACATTGTATGGTCCTCTTCCGATGAAGCCATTGCGTCTGTTGATCAGAACGGACTGGTTACAGCACTGAAAGAAGGCAGCTGTATCATCTACGCAAGAAGCGAGGAAGATTCTTTCATATATGATTACTGCAGTGTTACAGTCAGACCGTTTATTCATGTGCAATCCGTATCGGTTTCACCGAAAACAGCAGAACTGAAGCCGCTTGACAGTCTGAAGTTAAATGCTGTTATTTCACCGGCAGGAGCAGTAAACAAGGCAGTGACCTGGTCTTCATCCGCTCCCGACGTTGTTTCAGTCAGCGCCGACGGCGGGATCTTTGCGATCAAAGCGGGAAGCGCAGTAATCACTGTCACAGCGGAAGACGGCGGCTTTACCGATACCTGCAGCGTCACGGTCAAAGAAGAATCCGCACCTCTGCCTGATTCAATTACACTGAATTATTACAGCGCGGCAGTCGCGACACAGGATACATTCAAACTGGAAGCACATGTTGTTCCATTGACCGCTGATCAGCATGTCATATGGTTATCATCCGATGAAAAGGTTGCGTCTGTTGATCAGGACGGAACAGTGCATGTACACCGCTATGGCATTGCGGAAATCACAGCCGCTTCAGCAGTCAATTCTTCCGTGAAGAAAACATGCTATATTTACGGCCGCTTCTATGACGTCAATGATGATTCCAAATACTATTTCAAGCATGTCTACTGGGCAGCGGACAACGGGATTACAACCGGCTATGACAGAGTCTATTTCGGACCGCAGCTCAACTGTACAAGAAAAGAGCTCTGCATTTTCCTTTACCGGATGATGGGAAAACCATCCGCAGCAGGCAGTCTGCAGTTCCCTGATACGAAGGATAAATACAGCAGAACTTCGGACTCCTATAAAGCGATTCTGTGGTGTTCCAATCAAGGAATTGTCAAAGGCTACAGCGACGGTACATTCCGTCCTGATAATCCGGTGACAAGAAAAGATACGATGATTATGCTGTATAGACTGGCAGGAAAGCCATCGGTCAGCGGCAGTATCAGATTCCCGGATGTTCTTGAACAGAAATACAGTACGCTTTCTGATACATATAAAGCGATCTTATGGGGAACACAGAAGGGCATCACCAACGGCTACAAAGACGGCAATTTCCAGCCTTTATCCAACTGCCTGAGAGAACATATCGTCACGTTCATTCACAGATTCGACGAACAGTATAACTGATCACTTCAAAGGATGCGCAATACCGCATCCTTTTATAAACCATGCGTGCATACTGCGGCAGTTTTTAATAGAACATCCGGGTTTTATAAACTGTTCTTTGAAAATGGATAAGCAAATATGTAAATATTGTGAAAATTTACAGAAAACTGGAAGAAAGATGTTACAATACGCGCATATGCTGCTTCTATGCAGAAATACACAGGAGAATAGCTTATGGAACAGAAGAAGATTACATTCGAAGACGCTGCTGTTTACAGCAGGTCATATGCCGAGCGGCAGATCGATGCCTGCCAGGAACTGTTTGAAATCGAACCCGATCAGTATTTCGCAAACAATGTGCAGCGCGGTCTGCGCGATGTCAACGGAAACGGCGTCCTGGTCGGCTTAACCAATATCTCAACTGTCAATTCAAAGAGAATCATTGACGGAAAGACAGTCCCGATTGAAGGCGAACTGTTTTACAGGGGATATAAGATCAATGATCTGATTGACGGATTATATGACCGCAATCATTTCGGCTTTGAAGAAATCGCATATCTTCTTTTATTTGGAGAACTGCCGGATGTCGGACAGCTGAAAGAATTCCGCAATATCATTTCGATGAACCGCACGCTGCCGACCAACTTCATGCGCGATATCATTCTCAAGGCACCGAGCAAGGATATCATGAATTCGATGACAAGAAGTGTTCTGACACTGGCGTCCTATGATGAAAAGATGGCGGATACATCTCTGGAAAATGTACTGCAGCAGTCGATCAAGATGATTGCCCAGTTCCCGATGCTGGCGGTATATGCCTATCAGGCATACAACCATTATGAACTGGGAGGCTCCTTATATATCCACAGACCCGACCGTTCCAAATCCATGGCGGAAAACATCCTGCGCATGTTGAGGCCGGACAGCTCCTATACCGAGCTTGAGGCAAGAGCGCTTGATGCCGCCTTAATCCTTCATATGGAACATGGCGGAGGAAACAACTCCACATTTACAACCAGGGTTGTCACTTCTTCCGGTGCCGATACATACAGTGTCTTAGCTTCCGCATTATCATCCTTAAAAGGACCGAAGCACGGCGGAGCCAATATCAAAGTCATGGAGATGATGGAAGATATCCGCACCCATGTCAATGACACAAAGGATGAGGAGGAAGTTGCTGAATATCTGAAGAAGATCCTTCACAAGGAAGCATTCGATCATACCGGACTGATCTATGGCGTCGGACATGCGGTTTATTCGCTTTCCGATCCAAGAGCTCTGATCCTTGAAGATTATGCAAAGAAGCTGGCAGCCGCAAACGGATTGAGCGATGAATACAGACTCTATCAGACGGTTGCGGAAAGGGGTCTGGATCTCATCCGGAAAGAACGCAATATCTACAAAGGCGTCTGCGTCAATGTCGACTTCTATTCCGGCTTCCTTTACAGCATGCTCGGGATTCCGACCGAACTCTATACACCGATCTTCGCGATGGCAAGAGTTGTCGGCTGGTGCGCACACCGCATGGAACAGCTGATCAATGAAGACAAGATCATGCGTCCGGCATACAAGAGCGTAAGCGAAAACCGGGGATATATTAAATTATCCGAAAGGTAAACTTTAACAACAGAAGCACCGTTAGTGCTATTCTTGTTTCAGAGGTGCATATGAAACAGGAAAAGTCATGCGGTGCTTTATTGTTCAGAATCAAAGAGGAACCGCAGGTATTGATGATCAGACAGGTCCAGGGACACTGGTGCTTCCCGAAAGGACATGTTGAAAAAGATGAAACCGAAGAAGAAACAGCTTTAAGGGAAATCAGAGAAGAAACCGGATTGAAAGCTTCTATTAATAAAGGCTTCCGGGAAACACTTGGCTATTCTCCCAAAGAAGGCGTTTATAAGGAAGTTGTCTATTTTGCAGGAACGGTAAAAGGCGGCAAGAAAAAGGTGCAGGAAGAAGAGCTGTCCGAAATCCGCTGGGTCAATTTTGAAAAGGCAAGAGAGCTTGTCACCTATGCAAATGACGCGGAGATGTTTGAAAAGGCTGTCCGTTATTTTGAAGAACATATTGAGGAATTTGAATGATCACACTGGAATTTGTATCCAAACTGCGTACGGAATCTGTTAAGGAACAGTTTTCTTCTGTTCTCAGCGAAGGAATGATGGATGAAAAGGAAAACGGCATGGTCCGCATTGTCCGCCATAACGGCAGAGCGGTCTGTCTTTTCAATGCGTATCCCAAATATACAGGCGCTGTGCTTGATCTTGCCTTTCTTCCTGATACGGATGACAAGCGCAAGCTTCTGGCAGTGATCACGGAACGGGTCGTCAGGAAATATCATCCGGAACAGATCGTGATAGAAAACTGCAGGGATGATCTGACTGCTGTCTATGAAGCCAATTCCTACCGGAAAAACGGAAAGTATTATGTCAAGCAGACCGAGCCATGGCGCAAAGTATTGGGCGACAGGGTTTTTGATGATGAAGGATTTATCATCAATCAGGGACTGATGAAGGAAATTCCGTTCGGCTGGTTTGATACACAGGCAAAAGGATGCGGATGGATTGCGGCATGGAATATCATGAAGATGAACGGCAAAGAAACACGCATGGAAATCTGCGCCCATGATCTGGAAAAGCATTCTCCTTTAGGCAAAATGCTGGGACAGAATCTGTTTCCTTTATTTGCCTGGTTAAAGAAAAAGGGACTGAATGTTCACATGAGCGCGCCGCTCAATTCGGCTGCGGCAGATGTGATCAGGAAATCGAAAAACGGCATTATCCTCTATAATCACGCAAGAGGAGCGCATTATGTTTCCTACCGTGTTCTGAACCGGAATGAAATCCAGATCTACAATGCGGTCTATGGAAAACGGAACCATGTCATGAAGATAGAAGACTTCCTGAAAAAGTATCCGCTTTTCCCGACAGCCGTCGCAATCGGCGTTTACTGAGGATCATTTTTGATCCTTTTTCTTCGATAGTGAAAAATCCATGGTATGATAACTGCCTGGATAAGAATGTGAGGCATATTCATGATTAATACGATTGTCCCATTGGATGAAATCCGGTTTGAAGAAAAAGACCCGGGCGAACTGCTGGAATCGATCCGCAAAAGAGGAATTGCGATTCCGGTTCAGGTCAATAAGAAAGACGGGTATTATGAATGTGTGGACGGGCATAAGCGGCTGACAGCCGCAAAGATGCTGGCAGAAGAAAAGGAATCCCTGCGAAGGATTCCTGTGATGCTGCTGAATGATTATTCAAAAGCGGGAAGCGGATTCTGGGGAAATACACAGAACCGCCATTAGGAGTATATATGGAAGAAAGACTGCAGAAAGCAATCGCGAAGGCAGGCATTGCCTCAAGAAGAAAAGCCGAAGAACTGATCAGCAGCGGCAGGGTGAAAGTCAACGGCAAAGTGATTACCGAGATGGGATTCAAAGTCAGCGATTCCGATGAGATCATGGTCAACGGAAAGACTTTGAAAAAGGAAAACAAAGTATACTATCTGCTCAACAAGCCGAGAAGAACGATCTGTTCGGTTTCCGATGAGAAGGGACGCGATACCGTTCTTTCCTGCTTTGAAGGAGTGAATGAGAGAATCTATCCGGTCGGAAGACTGGACTACGATACCAGCGGCATCCTGCTGCTGACCAATGACGGCGAATTTGCCAATCTCATGATGCACCCGAGAAGCCATCTGCCCAAGACCTACCACGTAACGGTTTCCGGTGTGATTACGGATGATATGGCAAGACTGCTTTCCAACGGCATTGTGATTGAAGGAAAGAAGACGCTGCCTGCCGATGTTATCATTCTGGAACGTTCCGTTAACCGCAATCGCACCGTTCTTGAGATTACGATCTATGAAGGAAGAAACCGCGAAATCCGCAAGATGATGGAATACTTCCATACCGAAGTCACGCGTCTTGAGAGGATCCGCTACGGTTTCCTGGATCTGGGCAATCTGAGACAGGGAGAATACCGCAGGCTCAGGATGTTTGAAGTCCGCAAGCTGAAGGAAATGGTTTCTCAGTCAAGACCCAGCGAATAAATCAGATCTTCATCGGGATCGATATAGATGGTTCTGTAATTTGTCAGCTGCACCATACCGGGTTTTGCGCCCGGTATTTTTTTGAGGTTTTTCACCGGACACCAGATCACCGGAACACTCGATGACATTCTGCCGGCTGAATAATATGCCGCTACTTTTGCGGCAGTGCGCAGATCTTCTTCCGAAGGGCTGTCTGTTTCCAGAACCACATGGGAGCCATGGTAATCCTTGGCATGAAGCCATGTGTCATTTCTTCTTGCCATATGCCATGTCAGAGTATCGTTCTGCAGATTGTTTCTGCCGAAATAGAGCCTTGTGCCGGAAGGAAGTACGGCTTCGCGGACGGCTGCTTTTTCTTCTTTCTTTTTCTTTGCTTTCTTCTTTTTCGATGTGTCTTTGAGATAGCCGAGTCTGACAAGTTCCTGCTGGATTTCAGCTGCGGTTGTAAAGTCAGCCTGGGAAAGCTGTTCAAGAAGACCGGAGAAATATGCGATCTCATCTTCGGTGATACGGATCTGTTCTTCCAGATACTTCTGTCCTTTTTTCAGCTTTGTATATTTCTGATATGCTTTTCTCGCATTTCCTTTGCCGTCAAGCTTGGGATCAAGCGGAATGAGCACTTCGCTGTCATCTTCAAAGGACTGCAGGGAAATCGATGTCATGCCTTTGGTATCGGTGATGTCATAGGCATAGAGCAGTTCGCCGTATGTCTTCCATCTGTCGCAATCCAAAGCTTCATCCATTTCCGAAAGGAGTCTCGGCAGTTTCTGGGTATGATGTTTGAGCTGTCTCTGTACAAAATGGAAAATATCGCCTGAGATCGCCTTGATGCGGTCTTTTTCTTCGCGGCGGTAATAGAGAATATCAAAGCCTTCAAATAACGGATAGCTTCGGTTAAGGCCTTTGGATTTGATTTCAATGCAGTGGAATACCGGTTCGCCTTCGCTTGCGGCGACATAGAGATTCTTTGAATCCTGAATCTCCTGCATGATATCCGCGAATGCTTCACCATGCGACATCCGGAATTCAATTTCCTTTGAAAGGAAAGGGGAAAAGCCGGCAAACTGCTTTGTGAGTGAAACATCAGGATCGACGGTCTGATCGGTAAACGGATTCTTCTTGTTCTGGGAAGGGGTTTCGGCAAACACAGCGCCAGGGAAGATTGTCCGTCTGCTGTTTTCAAACGGCGGGATGCGCTTTAAGGCATCGATGATTTTTCCTTCTTCGGAAACAAGAATGATATTTGCGTATTTGCCCATCAGTTCGACATAGAGCTTATGGTTTTCCAGATCCCCGATGGCATTGCGTCTGCGGATATTCATCACACACCATCTGTCGAGATCCGCCTGTTCGATGGTTTCAATAAATCCGCCTTCCAGATATTTTCTCAATAACATGACAAAATTGCCCGGTTCGGATCTTGTCGGATAGTCCTTGGCAGTAAAGAGAAAACGGTTATAAACGGAATGGCAGGATATCAGCATCTGCTTTTTGCCGAGCGGCCCATGGGTCTGAAACAGAATTTCCGTGGATGAAATATCCCATATTTTCTGAATCCGCATCGGCAGCGCTGAGCGGATTTCCGGAATGATTTTACTGAGAAGAATGCCGTCAAGTGCCATATTCGATTCCCTCCTGAAACAGTATTCAGATTATACTCCATCCGTAAAGATTCATTCAATTCTTCAACCTGCCGGAAATTATGTCCAATTCGTGTCCCGATTGGTGTAAAATAGGTCAAAACATAAGGAGTGTACTATGAGCAAGGGATTATTGATTGTCATGAGCGGTCCGTCCGGAGTCGGAAAAGGAACAGTATTGAAAGAAGTGATGAAGGATGAGTCGCTGAAACTGGCCTTCTCGGTTTCCATGACGACTCGTGCAAAGCGCGAAGGGGAAGTGGATGGCGTCAATTACTTCTTTGTTTCAAGAGAAGAATTCGAGCAGGCTGTCA
Organism: uncultured Erysipelotrichaceae bacterium; assembly: GCA_947167125.1. Taxonomy (GTDB): domain Bacteria; phylum Bacillota_I; class Bacilli_A; order Erysipelotrichales; family Erysipelotrichaceae; genus Bulleidia. Next base: position 3,278 of record CAMVGT010000041.1, on the reverse strand, counting down.
AAGACGGAAAGATGCTGGAATATGCTGAATTTGTCGGCAACTACTACGGCACACCGCTGGATTATGTTGAAAAGCTGCGCAATGAAGGAATGAATGTTATTCTTGAAATTGAGGTTCAGGGCTGTCTGCAGGTGCAGGAGAAGGAACCTGACGCAATTACGATCTTCATCGTACCGCCGAGCATGGAAGAGCTTGAAGCGAGAATCCGCGGCCGCAAGAGCGAACCGGAAGAGATCATCCAGCAGCGTCTTGCCAAGGCCGAATCCGAAATGGAGATGCTGAACAAATACAAATATGTCGTCTGCAACGATGATGTCGAGTTGGCAGCTGACATCGTCTCAGTCATCATCCGCAGACAGATGGAAAAAGCACAGAAGAAAGCCTGATCATGAATCAGGTTTTTTTGCGCCATGCTATAATCTATTCAACGGAGAATAACAGCATGAAAATCAGACAATTAAAAATCAATCATATGGAAAACCCCATCGGTTTTTCCTTTGACAGCACCGTCTTTTCCTGGATCCCGGAAGCGGAAAAGGAGGAAGCTGTTTCCTGGCATCTGAGTGTAAAAGATGAAAATGAAATCATTTATGACAGCGGCGAAGCAGACCTTGATCCGATGGCTGTCTATGCAGATCTCACACTGAAGCCGAAAACCCGCTATACATGGACGGTCCAGGCAATGAATGAAGGCAGTGTGTTATGTGAAGAAAGCGCATGGTTTGAAACCGGAAAAATGAATGAAGCCTTTGAAGGCAGATGGATCACATGCGCCGATCAGACTGAACAAAGACATCCTGTCTTTGTGAAGAGATTCAGCCGCAAAGAAGCTTTGAAGAAGGCAAGACTGTACATCACAGCCTGCGGACTGTTTGAGTGCAAACTCAACGGGAAAATGATCACCGCGGAACATCTGCTTCCGTATTGCAACGCATATGATCTCTGGCTGCAGGTTTATACATTTGATCTGACAGATCTGATCGAAGAAGAAAATGAAATCCGGATTGCTTTAGGCAATGGATGGTATAGGGGAAGATTCGGCTTTGATCAGAACGATGATCCGGCTTATGGCGATACATGGAAGCTGCTCTGCGACATCGAATTGACTGATCAGAATGATCTATGCACAGTCATCGGCAGCGATGATTCCTGGAGCGTGCAGCGTTCCAATATCATCTTCTCCAATATCTATGACGGTGAAATCCGCGATGACACGCTTGAACCTGTGAAGGAGGAACAGGCAGTTTACGCACAGGCGGAAGATGTACCTTTCAAAGACCGTCTGAGCCTTCCGGTCTACGAACAGGAAAACTTTAAACCTGTTCTTCTGCATACGCCGAAGGATGAATATGTATTTGATCTTGGACAGAATATGGCCGGAAGCTTCCGCATGCGCGTCCATGAGCCAAGAGGCACAAAAATCCATCTGCAGGTCGGCGAAGTGATGCAGGATGACTGTTTCTACCGGGATAATTTAAGAACCGCAAAAGCGGAATATATCTATATCTCAGACGGAAACGAACATATCATTGAACCTGTCTTTACATTCTACGGATTCCGCTATGTCAAAGTGCAGGGCATAACAGATCTCAAAGAAGAAGACTTTACAGGCTATGCGCTGTACAGTGAGCTTCCTTACAGCAATACATTAAAAACAGGAGTGCCGCTGGTGAATCAGCTGATTTCCAACGCATCCTGGGGCATGAAATCAAATTATCTTGATGTGCCGACTGACTGTCCGCAGAGAGACGAGCGGATGGGATGGACAGGCGACGCAATGGTATTTACACCGACCGCGCTCTATACAGCCGATGCATATGCCTTCATGCGCAAATATCTTTATGATATGGAGATGGAACAGAAACGCAATGAAGGCGCAGTTCCGTTCACAATTCCTTCCTTCCATATCAGGCAGACAGCCTGTGTATGGGGAGACGCGACGGTCATCATCCCGTGGCAGATGTATCAGTTCAGCGGCGATCTCAGCATTCTGAAGGAACATTATCCTGCCATGAAGGCGTGGATTGATTATATCCGCCGCGTGGATGGCGATGATCATACATGGAGAAGGATGTTCCACTTCGGCGACTGGCTGGCACTGGACGGTCCGCAGGGAGCCGAAGCGGTCAAAGGCGCAACCGATGACGCGTTTATCGCCGATGTCTATTACCGCCACAGTGCTCTGCTTACCGCAAAGACAGCGCATCTTCTCGGATTTGAAGAAGATGAAAAGGAACTGATTGCCCTTGCGGAAATTATAAAAAAGGGAATTGAAGAAGAATTCTATACACCGAACGGCAGATGCGCTGTCATGACCCAGACTGCCCAGATCCTTTCCATTCAGGAAGGTCTTGGATCAAAAGAACAGGCGAAGAAACTTCTGGCGAGATTGCTGAAGGAAGCAGGCGGAAAGCTGCAGACCGGCTTTGTCGGTACGCCGCTGCTGTGCAATACGCTTTCGGAAACCGGCCTTGATACAGCTGCCTATGATCTGCTTCTCAATGAAGAATATCCCGGATGGCTCTTTGAAGTCCTTCATGGCGCAACCACGATCTGGGAAAGATGGAATTCACTCGATGAAAACGGGAAGATCACCGGCATCGGCATGAATTCCCTCAACCATTATTCCTATGGCGCAATTGTCGAATGGATCTGGAAATACGCTGCCGGACTGAAAGCGGAAGAACCCGGTTTCCGCCGAGTGAAGATCCAGCCGCGCATTGACTGGCGTCTGAAGAATATCGAAGCAAAATACGAATCCGCATGCGGAACCTACCGGATCAGGTGGGCAGTGGAAGATGAGGATCATATCCGCTTTGAACTGGATGTGCCTTACGGATGTGAAGCGGAAGTTGCACTGCCTTATGTAAACCCTGAGCAGAATGATCTGAACCATCCGCTGCTTCAGGGCTATGTAAAGCAGGGCAGATATGAAATCATCTATGTCACAGACAGACCGATGAAAGACGCGGTCACACTCAATACAGTCATCGCTAAGGCACTGCAGGTTCCTGCTGTCAAGGAATATCTGGAAGCTCTGCCGTTATTCAGGCAGACTGAATTCTCGATGATGAGTGAAACCCTGCAGCAGGGACTTGTCATGATCGGAATTCTGGATGTGTCAGAACATCATCAAATTGAACAGAAGCTCTTTGAGCTGCAGAAGTGAAGTTACCCCACCCAATTGCTGAGCAACATGGATGGGGCTTCTGTGTGCCCAGGTCGCTTGCGCTTCCCGGACATCCGGAAATGTATCTGGTTGATACACTCCATTCTGC
>CAMVGT010000040.1 GCA_947167125.1 uncultured Erysipelotrichaceae bacterium | reverse complement strand
TTCTTTGACCCGCAGATATCGTCATTGCATGACGTGAGTTTTCGAGCTTACTCAAGAATAGAAAAAACGGGAAAATAAATGGTCGCCGGACCGGCGACATTTATTCTTCTTTATCTCAGAATTTTCAGATGATAGCGGACCAGTATTTCATTGACTCTCTGGATACTGAGTATTCCGTTTTCAATACAGTAAAGTACAATCCGGTCTGTCGTACCGGCATTGGAGAAACCGTAGCCCGCTTTGTTCATCAGATCTTTTGCGGTATCCGCATCAAGACGCAGTGCCAGACACAGCGCCATGACGGTTTCTCTTTTGGGAATCTCGCCGGAGCGGATCTTGGAAAAATATCTCCGGTCCATATGCGCCATCTTATATATTTCCGGATCGCTCTTTCCTGTTTCATCCATCAGACGGAACAGCATTTCATGGAATGTCTCATGACGGGTTCTGAGCAACGAATCCAGCTTCTCATACTCTTCATCCTCTTCCTCATCATAGAAATCCAGAAGCGCTGGCGCATCGTAGCGGCCAAAACCGCCGTAATGGCCGGAAGGTCTGCTGTATGAAATATGTTTCGGCATTTCATATTTCCGGGATTCCTCAGGTCTGCCGGAGGCAGCAGGCTCATCTGCTTCTTCAGATTCCGGAGCTGACGGTTTCGACGTCGGACGGAAAAAGTCCGGGATCTTAAAATCTTCATCATCCCGTGTGCTGTCCGCGAAATGACTGATGTGAGCATTTTCTGCAGAAGTCTTTTCAAAGGCGGTATCCTCTTTCCTTCGTGAAGCTTCGATCATTTCACGCAGTTCCGGGTCAGGCCGGCTGCTGAGGATATCTATGTCTTCTGCTTTTTTTATTTCAGAAAGTACTTCATCGTCTTCGTCATCATCAGAATCTTCATATGAATCAGCGATCGAGAACAAACCGGAATACCCGACCGGCCTGCTTTGGAAAACATGTTCCACCCTATCATATTCCGGGGAATCTTCAGGTCTGCAGGAGGCAGCAGGTTCATCTGCTTCTTCGGATTCTGAGTCTGACGGTTCCTGCGGCGCGATAAGGAAGTCCGGGATCTTAGATTCATCATCCCGTATGGCGTCCGAAAAATGGCTGATGCCTGCATCTTCCCCGGAATCCCAGTCATCGTCTATATCCTCAACAGGTGCTATATACTGATAGAGGTCCAGCCTGTGGGAGACGGTTTCTTCCTCTTCCTCACCATATTCAGGCTGCGCAATGACAGCGTCTTTTTCATACAGAGGCTGACTGATGAGATGCCGGTTCAGCTTCACGATCAGCCGGTTGAAATCAAAATCATCTCTGGATGTGCCGGATCTCAGCACAATCAGATCTTTTACGTCAGCGAGGACAGGTCCGCTGTCTTCACTGTAGCTTTCCACACGGAAAACATGATCGGAGATTTTCTCCGCAATGACACCGCGTTCATTGGTTTTTCTGATCAGCACCTGGCTGCCCTTTTTCAGTTTCACCCTCATCATTCTGACCTCCTGTATTACTATTATCACTGTTTTTGTCCAGCGAAGGCAAGCAATGATTCCATGACTCTGCAGTTCATGTATACAAAACAGATGAAACGCCGGCAATCCGGCACTCCTTTCATATGCAAATCACCGAAGTCGGAAAAAAGACGGCGAGCGCCGTCAGTTTCTTAGATTCCCCCAATATTGATCACTGCTCTTTTTTATCTGAAAGAACAATGCCGTTATCCGCAAGCCGCCGTTTCAGACGTTCTGATTCATTCACCTTTCCTGTCTGCATATACAGGTCATACAGCGCTTCGCCATAGTGCTTCAGTGATTCCTTCAGTTCCGATCTGTCCATGGAGGAGCTGTGCATATAATCTTCACACAGTTCAATGGCACGGCCGTAGTAGATAATTGCTTCTTCACTGTGCAGGCTGTTCCACAGCATCCACGCGTAGTTGTTGTAGAAAGCCAGGACTTCCTTCTTTGTGCATTCGCGTGTTTCAAGATGTCTGCGCTTTAGAATGTCATAGGCCGCAAGATAATATTCTTCAGCCTTCTTCGGATTATGATCCTCATCGCAGGCATATGCCGCTTTTGTACAGGCACTGAATAGAATTTCATAATGGCTGATGTCGGAACATCTGTCCTTCAGCAGCTCAATTGCCCTGCATGCATATTTTTTCATCATGGAATAATCATTCTTTTCGCATGATTCAACTGCCAGTGCAACATACTGCTGAGCCAAAGCGCCAAACGCCCCGTCCAGCTGCATGCCCGAACTCCCCATCGCCTTTTCCAGCGCATCCTTTCCTTCCAGGATCCGTCTGTTCCATGCGGCAGCCTCCTCTTTTTCGCCAAGATACTGACAGCATACGGAGATCCGGTTCATGATGCTCATCAAAGGACCGATCATATCAATGCCGCTCTGTTTTTCGATCCGGTCTGCCAGTTCATAAGCTTCAAGATTCAGCGCTTTTGCGTACTGCACATCGCCTGAGCGCCACGCCCACTCCGCGCTCGTTCTTAAATGTTCCAGCGATTCTCTTGCCAGATGCGTATCTTCGGTTTCGTTTTCACCGGACTGATCCTGTGAAAAATGACGGCGCATCATGTTTTCGGTTTCATCAAAGATCATCCGGATTCTGGCACCGGACTTTTCGGTTTCTTCAATCGAAGTGCAGTCGATGAAATATTCCGGTTCCGCTTCATCCATGAAATAAACCGGATACAGATCTCCCATTTCCAGCTTCATGAAGACACTGTCATGGGAAGCTGTATATCTTGTTTCACGGGCAGTTCTGCGGATCTGGAAATACTGCCTGAGGGCAGGCGATCCGGAATCATAGCGCTCTGTATAGGTCATTTCCCCTTCTGACGTCATCCGGCATCCGTACCGGATTCCGTAATTCTTGGTATCATCGAGCATCTCCATGATTTCATTGACCTTTTCATCGGTTGCCCTGTCGATCTCAAGAAAGAAGCGGAAGAAATCGGAATCAAAGGTTTCATTGAAAGTGGAATAGGATTCCATCATTTCATAATCACCGTCGTTCTGCTTTTCAAAGATCCGGTAGTTTTCTTCATCCATAACCGTGAAGGCACGGAAGGAATCGGAATAATACCCCTGCACAAAAAAGCGTCTTCCGCCGGTGTCTTCGACTGTTATGACACCGGCATATGTGTAATCAAACGGTGCGCTGCCGCTGTGGAACGCGCGGATCTGCCGGTCTGTTTCCCGATAGATCACAGACGGGATTCTCGGCTTGAGAATCACCGTTTCGCTCGGCATCGAAATCCGCGGTATGTACTGTTCCATATCATTGGTGACACGCAGCCAGGGAAATCCTGCCCTTTCCAGTCTGTCATTCAGCTTATGAACTGAAACGCCTTCTTCAATCGACACAAGAATCACCTGATCGCGGATATCCCGGTCCGTCAGAAGAGGCATTCTGTTTGTCTCAAGGGCGTGCTGGGTTTCCGGAACATTCATCCCTATTGCGCAGCACATCGCAATAATATAATCCCGTTCGGCTGTGTGTTTTGAGCCGTTGAGTATTTTGTATAAATAATCCTGTGAAATCCCTGTAATGCGGGAAATATCGATCCTTTTGATATGATATTTTTCAATCATATCCTGCATGAAATCCACAAATACAGGACTGTATTCATTGATTTCAGTGCTCCGGATATAATTCTGGATCTCATCCGCCGGTACACCGGCTTTCAGCATTCCCAGGACTTCGCGGTTCACGTGATGATGCATGTGAGTCTCTCCTTCTTCACATATATTGAAAATACGATTTTCGCGGCTGTTTTTCTGGTCCTGCGGGGTCCAGGTTTATTTTTTCACGCTTTCCTTTCTCCTCCATCGCTCATTCTGCATTGTTTTTCCCATCGAAAACACCTTCCTTTCCATTGTCAATGTAATAAAAAGGAAGTACAGAAAAGGCGCCAGTTTCCATTGAATTCACGATCAGTGCTCACATATCCTGTAAGCACATCTGACCAGACGGTCAAAACGCAGGCAGAATAAAGTGTCCTCTCGTTCTTCAACTGCCGCACCGTATTTCTCCGTCATCTCAATCAGCTGCCTCCTGCATGCATGCGCTTCGGTGCTGCTGAGAATGATTTCTCCGGTAAATCCATGCGGATCAATCCTGCACTCCGCTTTCACATCTTCCTTACTGAGATCATTCAGTGCGCAGTGAAACTGTCTGACCCCTGCTTCGTCAGGTATATAAACAGGCAGATCATCCAGATCGAACCTGGCGGCAATTGCCTTCATCACCATCCTCCTCTCTCTGTTTTCTTCTTCATCATTCCGGTATTCTCTGCAGATCATCTTTCTCTTCTCCTTTCAAAGGTTCCCCGTCTGTAAAAAAACAGTCCTCCTTTATACGGCGGACTGTGTGGGGTATATATAAGACCGCAAAGCGGATACCGTGTATCAGGAAAATGAAAAATGACAGACACCGGAGTGCCTGTCAGAGTAATTACAAATCGATGCAGTGATTATGATTCTGTTTCCGTCTGATTTTCTGCAGTTTCCTGAAGATTCTTACGGAGCTGTTTTTCCGGATTGCGGATCATTGCCCCGACATTCAGGAAAGACTGGTAAAGACCGGGCTGCGAGCTGACATATGTGATGATGCCGGCTGCGGCACATGCAAGAAAGATCAGTCCCTTCACATTTCCCAGCGCCGCGGCCATTGTTGAAAGGCTGGCTTTGGAAAGCAGAAGCAGCAGTCCAAGACAGATCAGACTCAGTATGCCGGATCCGAAATATGCGACCAGTGCCAGGATCAGTGCCAGCACCCTGACATCCGCATTGAAGTTAAGGAATTTGAATCCCACCTGCATCTGCGAAAACAGAAGCTGGATAAATGTCGCGATCACAATAATCAATAACAGCGCGAGCACAGGCTCTTTCCAGTCACTGAACATTCCCTTCCAGAATCCCGGGCTGATCAGTTTTTTGAATCCGGTAAACTTGCACAGCAGGATCAGGTAAATCCCTGCTCCGTAAAGAAGCGACATAAAGTCAGGACGGATCACTGCGGCATTTTTCGCGGTTCCTGCACGGAAACCGATAAAAGAAATAACACATGCCGCTGCCAATGCGGCCAAAGAAATCAAAACGGAAATATTCACGCCGGAAGCGGATGCACTGAGTTCATTATCCGCGACAATATAATCCTTACGGAAGCGTTCCTGGGCAATCCGTTCCGCTTCTTCCTTTGAATCCGCGTTAATGGAATAGGCAATCTGTTTATAATCATAAACCTTCCCTTTTGTTTTAACGATGTATTTCATACTTCCCCTTCGGTTCAGATCAGTTTCTTCTTGAGAATTTCATATTCTTCCTGTGTGATCGCGCCATCATCAAGAAGGCTTTTCAGTTCACGGATTCTCGCGATGATATCCTGATCGGTTTTCGGCGGCGTTTCCGCCTGCCTGTCTTTTTTGGGCGTTTCTTCTTTTCCATGCACGGTATTAAAGGAAGAATCAAGATTTGACGCAATGGAGTTGCGGATTCTGGTATCGATATCGGAAGTGCAGTTAAAGGTAATTGTCACAATCCGCTCATCCATCAGATCTCTGAGTCTCATCGATGCCAGCACGGGAACTTCTCTGGTTTCAACACGTGCGGGTTCAGGTTCTCTGTACGAAACCGGATTTTCAATTCCGAATACTTCATAGAACGTGTCCAGCAGAGTATTCGAAGATTTTCTGCGGCGGGTATAGGATTCTTCTTCAACCGGAACTTCGCGGTATCTCGGTCCGTTCCAGTGATATTCAAGGACTTCGTATTCATCACGGTGCAGATAATCGAACCAGACGATGCCGGGAACGCCATGATGAAAATACATGTGGGCTGTATTCAGAAGATTCCCTTTAATGACTTCCTGTATTCCCCCTGTAAGCATCAGTTCAATTGAATCTGTTTCCAGTTCAAACATATCAAACGCAGCCATGCAAGACTCCTTCATGATTCCGACGGTTGATTTCAATTACAACCGGACTTTCTCATCCCCTCCATTATACGTCCGAATTTCACTGATCCGCATACGTTTCATTTTAAGAGGGCATATGCGGATCACATGATGATAAGCATTCTATAATTCCGGACACGCTGGTGGACATGTCCGGGGCGTATGGTGTTCCTGCGGGCGGCCATACAGGAAGGCAGGAGAACAGATGCGGTCATCTGAACAGAGGAGGTAAAAAAATGAGTAAATCTGCCCGGACCGCATCCCGCCCGCACTATTAATATTCCATTCAAAAATGCAATTTCCTCAAAAAATATTTATTTTTTTCTGTTCCCCGGGGAACGGCGCGATCCGGGAAATGCGGCAATGAACATTTTCATTACCGCAGTCTTTCGATCATTTTCTTCAGTTTGCGGATTTCCCTGTCTTTTTCATTTCTCAGATCCATGATCCTGTTCAGTGCCTGTTCCAGGATTTCCTGCTCGCTGCAGGAAGGATCATTGACGAGAAGACGGATTTCCGCAATCTGCAGCCCGGCATCCCGGTACTCCAGAATTCTCTTCAGCCTTTCCAGGGAAGAAGAATCATAGAGCTTATGTTTCTGCGCTCCTGTTCTTCTGACCGGTTTGAGAAGATTGATCCGGTCATAGTAGAAGAGCGTTTTGCGGGTTACGCCGGTCAGGCTGCAGATTTCCCCTACTGTATAAAATGTCACGCCGTCCTGATTCATGTGTTCTCTTTCTCTAGACCGGATATCTGGTTCCGATCAGAATGCCTGCCGCGAAGAAGGATCCGTCCAGCAATGTCGGTCTGAACACGCCGAGCGCCGGCAGCTGTGTGACAGTAAAACCGCTCCAGTATGTCAGCAGGACAACTGCTGTCAGAATCACAAGGAGATCGCTGATCAAAGGTTTTTTCTTTTTCAAAACAGTTCCTCCCTAATCTATCGCTTCCAGCAGTTTCTTATCAATTCTGAGCATGGTATCCAGATACAGCCTGTCCTCCTCCGGCGTCAGTTCCGATTCATCAATTTCTTCCAGCGCAGTCATAGCCTTTTCATATTTGGTCAGATAATCCAGATACGCAGTCATCGTTGAAAGATCCGTACTGTCGGAGCTCATATTTTTCATAAATGTGACATATTCATCAAAGAATGCTTCGTAATCTGCCATTGCCTTCTCAAATTCAGGGCGGATTCCGGAAGATTCCGGCGTCGGCTCGGGAGTGGGTTCGGGAGTCGGCTCCGGTGTAGGTTCCGGGGTTGGCTCAGGTGTCGGAGCGGGAGTGGGAACAGGTGTGGGCTCAGGGGTAACCTCTACCGCTGTTTCTTCCTGTTTCTGTTCTTTCTTTGTACCGCATCCGCTCAGAATACTGCTGATCAGGATGCCTGCAGCTGCCAGAGCACGCAGTCTTTTTCTGCTGTTGAATTCAGTCATTTCTTCCTCCTTCCTCTTCAGGACTCTGTCCTATCAAACATACAGCCGTTCCCTGCGGAACAATCAAGCCAAAGATTGGCTTTTGGCTGCTGTCAATCAGATTGTAGAAACGGAAGAAAAATGAATACATGCCCAAAATATTTCCATGTTTTTTCTTACGGTACAGAGCGCCTCAATTGTTTCCCAGCTTAAATACATCATGCAAAAAACCTGCCTTTGAGCAGGAAATTTCATGACTGTTTTGTAAAACATGGCATTTGCGGCCGTTAATGACATTAACGGCATTTTAATGCGGATGCAGTTTCCTTTAATCCTCTTTTAACACCATTCAAATCAGAATAAAGGTGTACAAAGGAGAAATGTATGAAACGCTTCAGGATCCTGATTCAGGATCACCTCAATTCTTTCCGGACGATTCTGATCGGATTTATCCTTCTGATTCTGGCCGGCGCGCTTCTTCTGAAACTGCCGTTTGCCTCAAAAGACGGACAGAGCGTTCCGTTTATCAACGCCCTGTTCACTTCCGCTTCTGCTGCCTGTGTGACAGGTCTGGTTGTCTATGACACCGCCACGCAGTGGACGCTGTTCGGCAGAACCGTGATTCTGATTCTGATCCAGATCGGCGGGCTCGGCGTTGTCACCGCGTTCATCATGACAATGCTGCTGACGGGAAAGCAGATCGGATTAATCCAGAGAATCGCGATCCAGGACTCGGTCTCAGCACCGCAGATCGGCGGAATTGTCCGCTTCGCTTCCTTCTTTATCAAAGGAACATTTCTGATGGAAGGAATCGGCGCAGCCCTGCTGCTGCCCTCATTTGCCATAGAATTCGGATTTTTCAGAGGTCTTGGACATGCATTGTTTCATTCCATATCCGCCTTCTGCAATGCCGGATTTGATCTGATGGGTTCCAAGGCGCCGTTTTCCTCGCTTGTTTCCTTTCAGTCATCCATTCCCGTCAACGCCGTGATCTGCCTTCTGATTCTGATCGGCGGTGCCGGATTCCTGACATGGAGCGATCTGCTTACCAACCGCTTCCGGCTGAAGGGTCTGCGTCTGCAGACAAAGCTGATTCTCTCATCAGCCGCAATTCTGCTCATCGTACCGTTCCTGTATTTCTTCTTTCTTGAATTTGCCGGTATGCCGATGAAAGAAAGAATCCTGCTCTCCGCGTTTCAGAGTGTCACACCGAGAACCGCCGGATTTGCGACGATGGATTACGGAAAAATGAGCGAACCGGGACTGCTGCTCACCATTGTGCTGATGATGATCGGCGGCGCGCCGGGATCCACTGCCGGCGGCATGAAGCTGACCACAGCCGCGGTCATCGTATTATCCGCCCTCTCTTCCCTTCGCATGAAGTCGGATACCAACGCGTTCAAACGGAGAATTGAGCCGAATATCATCTCCAATGCCTACACGCTCTTCTTTATCTACCTGTCATTGTTTCTGATTTCAGGAACCGTGATTTCCGCAATGGAACAGATCCCTGTGATTTCCGGACTGTTCGAATGCGCATCCGCAATCGGAACAGTCGGATTGACAGTCGGGATCACGCCGCAGCTCTGCTCTGTGTCAAAAGGAATCCTGATTTTCCTGATGTATCTCGGCAGAGTCGGAAGCCTTACCCTTGCCTATGCGCTTGTATCAGCCAACAGAAAGGACAACAGCAGACTGCCGGCCGAAAAACTGACAGTCGGGTGATGAATATGAAAAATGTACTGATTATCGGAGCCGGAAGATTCGGCCGCTACACCGCGATGAAGCTTCATGATCTCGGCCACCAGACGATGGTGATCGACCGCAATGAAGAACGCATCGACGCCATTCTTCCCTATGTCTCCAGCGCCTCAATCGGAGACGCCACCAACGCGTCATTCATGAAATCGCTGGGAATCCGCAACTTCGATTTATGCATTGTCGCAATCGGAGATGATTTCCTGGCTTCCCTGGAAACCACATTCCTGCTTTCCGAGCTCGGCGCAAAGAAAGTCGTTTCAAGGGCGACCAGCGCTTCCCAGGAAAAATTCCTTCTACATAACGGTGCGACAGCGGTTGTTTTCCCGGAAAAGGAACTCGGTTCATGGACCGCGATCCGCTACAGCTCGGACAATATCTCCAATTATATTGAAATGCCTGAAGGCTTCTCCATTATCGAAGCCGCAGTGCCGAGGGCATGGGATGGCAAACGGGTTGAGGATCTTGATATCCGCAAGAAATACCACGTAAACATCCTCGGCATCAGAAACGGAAAACTGGATATGAACATTTCCAATGACACTGTCCTGCGTTTCGGACAGTCCATGCTGGTGCTCGGCAAATATGACATGATACAGAAATTATTCTTTCTGTAGGCGGTAATCTCATGATGGAAACATTGCTTGCGATCGGCGGATTCCTGTTTTCCCTGGCTGTCATACGGTATGCCATGATTCTGATGTTCAAAGGAATTTACGGCAGCCGTACTGTCCCGCAGCCTGTCCAAAACAGAACAAGCGAAAAGAAAAATATCTCCCATAAAAAGCCGGAGAAAAAAGAGAATGCAGCGCTTCATTCCTGCATACTTACAAAACAATTATAATAGAGACGATGAAAGGAGATGGGTATGGTATCTGGCCACGATAAAAATCCGCCGGCAGTCCTGGTATGCCTGTCACAGTCCCCATGCAGCCAGAGAGTGATTCACGCCGCCTCCCGCACAGCCGTCAGCGCTTCTGAAAAAGTCGCGCTGTATGTCGGGGAATCAGCGGATGAGTCGCTGAGCGCTTCCCTGCATGAAAATATGAATTATGCAAGACAGATGGGTTTTGAAGTGCGCTGCGCCCCGAGTACCGACATCGCTCTGACGATTTCCGAATATGCCCAGAGAATGAAGGCAAGCGACGTGTTTATCGGAAGCTCTGCTCCTGCCCATGTGCTGAATTATAAAAAACCGCTCGGCGAACAGCTGATCCATCTTCTGCCGGAAACGGATATCCATATCATCCCTGACCAGAGAGCCTCCTCCTTTTCAGCCCCTTCCAAAAGAATTCGGATGATTCCGTTCAGTCTGCGCGATATCCTGATTGTCGCGGCTGTGATGGGTGCCGCAACGCTTGTTTCCGCATGGTTCTATACATCGAGATATTCCAACGCGAATATCATCACCGTCTATCTGCTTGCCGTTCTGATCGCTTCCTTTATGACAAGCCATCAGTTCTACGGTATCCTTTCCGCCGTGCTCTATATTCTTCTGTTCAACTACCTGTTTATCGATCCAAGATTCTCATTGCTTGTATATGATTCGACTTATCTTGTGACCTATCTGGTTTCGGTGATTGCTGCCCTGATTACCGGCTCTTTGACTTCCCGCATGAAGGAAGTCTCACGGCAGTCGGCGGAAAATGCATATCAGGCAAAGGTGCTTCTGGATACTTCCGATAAACTGGAAAGAACAGAGACAACCCAGGAAACGATCCATGTTGTGCTGCGTCAGTTAAGCGATCTGCTCAACCGTGAAATCTCCTTCTATGAAAATCCTGCTGAAGATGTGCGTTTATCAGGAAGAGAAAAGGAAGCGGCTGTATGGACCTATGAAAACTGCCATCACTCCGGTGCCTTTACATCCCGGTTTGAAGACTGCAGCGATCGCTGGCTGTGCATTTACAACGGCAATACACGCTATGGCGTGATCGGAATTGCGATGGAGAAAGGAAGGCTCAGTGAATTTGAAAATACCATTCTCCATTCGATTATCAATGAATTCACGCTTTCCCTGGAAAACCGGAGAATGGCTGCCGAGCGGCAGGAAGCGGAAATCACCGCCCGCAATGAAAGCCTGAGGGCAGGTCTGTTAAGATCCATTTCCCATGATCTGCGCACCCCTCTGACATCCATCTGGGGAAATGCGTCAACTCTGGCGGAACATGAAGACGCATTAAGCGAAGAAGACAGAAGGAAAATCTACGCGGACCTGATGGAGGATTCCGAATGGCTCAAATCGGAAATGGAAAACATTCTCGCAATGAGCCGTCTGGAAAATTCATCCATGGTCGCAAAGAATATTGAAAACACCGCCGATGTGATTGATGAAAGCATGCGCCATGTCAATTTCGGAAAACATACCGTAATCCGGCAGATCGATGATGACAGCCTGTTTGCGGAAATGGATACCCGCATGATCCTGCAGGTTCTGATCAACCTGCTGAGCAATGCCGTCAAATATACACCCGATGATTCCGTCATCACCATCCATGCATACCATAATGACCGGATGATCTGTGTCAGTGTGGCCGATACCGGTGAAGGAATCGATGAAGAAGACAGAAAGCATATCTTCGAACTGTTTTATACAGGACGCCGCAAGCTGGCGGACAGCTACCGTTCCCTCGGACTCGGACTCAATCTCTGCGAACAGATTGTCAAAGCCCATGGCGGAACGATTTCCGTTGAACCCAATCAGCCCCATGGCTCCGTATTCACTTTCACCCTTCCGCGTAAAGAGGTAACCGTTTATGAGTAATTTCCGGATTCTTGTTGTGGAGGATGACCGTTCTGTCATGAACCTCATCACCACCACATTAAAAATCAACAGCTATTCCTACCTGTGCGCATCAAACGGTGCCCAGGCAGTTTCCCTGTGTGCTTCGCACCAGCCCGATATGATTCTTCTCGACCTCGGTCTTCCCGATATTGACGGCATGGAAGTCATCCGCTCCATCCGTTCCTGGAGCAGCGCGATGATCATGATCATCAGTGCCAGAGGTGAAGACACCGACAAGATCAGCGCCCTTGACTGCGGCGCGGATGATTATCTGACCAAGCCCTTTTCCGTTGCCGAACTTCTCGCAAGAATCCGGGCGGCCCAGCGGCGCATGCAGTACATCAGCACAAAGACAGAAGAAAATGCTGTTTTCCGCAACGGGAATCTGACCATTGACTATGTATCCAATATTGTCAGACTGAATGGCGAAGAGATCCATCTGACTGCCATAGAATACAAGCTGCTTGTTTTAATGGCCAAAAACGCGGGAAGAGTTCTGACCCATTCCTACATCATTGACCGTATCTGGGGAAGCGGAATTGATTCGGATATCGTATCGCTCAGAGTGTATATGAACTCCTTGCGGCGCAAGCTGAGAAACGGAAATGACGGACAGGGTGAGGATATGATTGTCACCCATATCGGAATCGGCTACCAGATGATCCGGATTGAATCTGGTTCCTGAAGTGTTTCTCTTTTCAACATGCACGATTTCAAATAAACTGAAGACAGAAATGAGGTAATGTCCAATGGGATTTTATGATTATTCTGTAACAGACAGAAAAGGCAATGAAGTACCGATGAAGAATTTTGAAGGCAAGGCTGTTCTTGTCGTCAACACTGCAACCGGCTGCGGCTTCACTCCGCACTATGCGCCGATTGAAGAAATGTATGAGAAGTATCATGACCAGGGATTTGAAGTACTCGACATTCCCTGCAACCAGTTCGGCCACCAGACACCGGGCAGCGATGATGAAATCAAGGAATTCTGCTCACTGAACTACAAGACACAGTTCGAGCAGATGCATAAGTCCGATGTCAACGGCGAAAACGAACTGCCGCTTTACACATGGCTCAAGAGCCAGAAAGGCTTTGAAGGATTCACAGGACCTTCCGCTGAATTCATGAACAAGCATCTGGCCAACATCGATCCGGATTTTCAGAACAACCCGGCAATCAAATGGAACTTCACCAAGTTCGTCATCGACAGAAGCGGCAATGTTGCTGCCCGCTTTGAACCGACAGCGGACATGGCGGATGTCGAAGCCTGCGTAAAATCCGTTCTCTGAGACGCACTAAAAAAAGAAGTTTTTGTTCAATATGAACAGAACTTCTTTTTCGTTTGATCAGAATCCGTTGAGTCTCTGTGCGGCTTCGATGACATGCGATACCAGAACCGCGGTTGTCACACTTCCCACCCCGCCGGGAACCGGTGTGATCTTCGAAACAACCGGTTCTGCTTCTTCAAAGAAGATATCGCCGGTCAGCTTCTGCTTTGTTTCATTCCAGCTGATTCCGACATCCGCCGCAATCTGTCCTTCGCTGAAATATTCAGCACCGAATTTTTCCGGAACACCGATGGCAGTGACGACAATCTCTGCCTTTTTTGTGATTTCCGGCAGATCCTTTGTGCGGGTGTGGCAGATGGTGACAGTCGCGTTGCGGTTAAGCATTAACATCGCAAGCGGCTTTCCGACAACCAGCGAGCGGCCGATCAGCACCGCGTTCTTTCCGCTAAGTTCAATGCCGTAATAATCAAAGATTTCAATAACCGCCTGGGCAGTGCACGGCGCAAAGCCCTGCTTTGTGTTGGTGTAGACGCCGGTCATGGAACCCTGTGTGCATCCGTCCACATCCTTGTCAGGATTCATCAATTCACGGGCTGTGATCGCATCCAGCTGTTTGGGTAGCGGACGGAACATGAGAATGCCGTGGATTCCCGGATCATCAGAAACCTTCTTGACTGTCGCATAGAATTCTTCAGGTTCGACGTCTCTTGGCATAACGACATTGCGCACTTCGACGCCGACGCTTTCGCAGCGCTTCATCGCACCTCTTTCATAGGAAAGATCGGAAGGATCTTCCCCGCAGCGGATAATCGCAAGGGTCGGGACAATTCCTTTTTCTTTCAGTTCTGCCGCTTTTTCACGGCATTTTTCCGTTAACGCGTCCGCGACCGGTTTTCCTTTAAGCAGCTCAGCCATTTGTCAGCCTCCGGGTAATATTTTCATAAACCGCAAGGGCACGCGGTCCGTATGTATCAAGAAGGTCTCTTGCCTTCTGTGTATACGCGTCCGCATACTCCCTGTCCTTCATTAAGCGTGTGTTGACGATGATGTTCATAAACGCGCCGTACATGGCGCCATGGGCAAGCATCACACTGCATGCCGCATCGGAAACCGCAAGCTTTGATCCGATTTCCTGCAGTCTTTCATCCATTTCAATGATCCTGACGCAGTCTTTGAGAATCATAAACGGCGGTTCAGCTGCCGTCTTCAGGCACTGTTCCATCAGTTCCGTATAGCCTTCTGTTTCTTTGGGAAGACTGTAGGCTCTCGCAAGCGGTTCAAAAGCTTCCGCGTCTCTTGCGATGCACTGCAGCAGGTCTGCCCGTAAATCCGCGGCTTCCTTCTGAATGGCTGTCAGTTCGTCGGTATATTCCAGGAACTTCTTCTTTCCGATTGTCAGTTCGGTTACCATACCGGCAAGACTCGCCGCAAGACTTCCGGCAAGCGCGCTGACGCCGCCCCCGCCGGGAACCGGCGCTTTCGATGCCGCTGCATCGGTAAATTCAATGATTGTCTGATTCTTAAAATCAAGGGACATAATCCGTGCCTCCTTCTTCCCTTTTAGAATAGCGTTTACCGGCTTCTTTTTCTACTGTTCTTCCAGTTCCTTTTTTCTTCTTTCAATGGCGTCGCTGAATTTATCTTCAGCGCAGGCACCGCGTCCGTTCATTGCGTCTTCAGCGGAGTCATGAATATATTCCACACTCAGCGGATTGATCCAGCCGCATCTGCGGCACTGCCAGTATTCAAGATGATCATCAAAGCCGGTCTGTTCATTGAGCGTATCCCCGCACCTGTCGCATTTCCAGATGATATCGGGAAAACGCTGTGAAAAATCATCGCCGCTGAATACATATTCATAATCTTCCGGATTGAAGAGATAATCGAGCTTTGATAACAAGGATTCTTCTTCTGAAGGCATGCGGTTGACTTCGATGAAGGAAGAATCAAATCTTCTTGTCAGTCTTCCCGCCTCATTGCGCAGAAGTCCTCCCAGCAGCAGCCAGAAATACCCTCTTGCCAGGCCTTCAAATGTGCAGAGATTGAGCTGATAGGCAGCGTTATAGACAACCGTATCAAAGATTTCATCATCCATCGGAAACGGTTCGCCATCCTTTTCCGTATCGCTCATCTCTTCCCTTGCTTTGGCAAGATCAACCGTATAATCCAGCAGCGCGTCGAGAAGTTCATTGAGTGCGTCATCCTCCAGTTCACACATCCGTGCTGCAGTATGATTGATCAGGAATTCAATCGCGTCATAGTGCTGCGAAAAATACCGGACAATCCGCTTCTGCATCAGAACCGCGTTTTTTCTCTGTTTTTCACGGTTTCCCTTCGCGCTTCCGATCAGTCTTCCGCACAATTGCGCAATGATCTCATCCGCTCCGGAATAGAGTCTTCCATGATACCGCACGGCATGAATCACACATAATGCTTCATCAAAATACGGAGGTATTTTTGTTTCACCGTCCGATTCATCTTCCGCGACCGTGAAGACCGGAAACCAGTCATAAAGCAGGTCTAATTGTCTTGGGATTTCCTTTCCCGCAAAGCGGTACCAGAATTCAGTTACATTTGCGTAGCGCAGTTCAGCAGTCATACCCTTTCCTCCCTGTCCGCTTCAAGCATATCCTGTTTTAAGGTACAGAAAAACCGCCTTCTGTTCAGAAAGCGGCAATTGTTACAATTCTGTTTTTACTGAACATCATCCGGCTGCTGGCCGTCATGTGCTGCCCATGCGCATTCTGTAAACTGCAGATCGCTGAAACGGGCTGTAAAGGAAGAATCCTCGGGTGAACATGCATAGATGCCGAACCGGATTGTTCCCTTTCCTTCATGAAGATGGCAGATCCGCATCTGTTTCCAGATGATTCCGTCAGCTGAACATTCAATGCGGTAATCATCTTCTCTTCTGCTCAGGCGGTACCACATTGTTTTTTCCGATGCCGGGATTTCCGTAGTGGCCCAGTCGGAATAACCGTGATTGGTCACAACGCTTCCGAGATGCTGGAATTCTTCATTTTCATATTCCACGGATCCTTTGATCCAGTTTTCCGAATCGAGATAGAGAACGATTCCGCACTGGTCAAAGCGGTGATGGCTTTCGGTAAAATCAGTTCTCACAATAAAGCTGAAATACTTCTCATCGGTTTCAGTCTGATAAACCGGCGCGTTGTCATTGCGGAAATGATAATAGGTTCTCTGCCATAAATCTGTATGCGGCTTTGTGGTAATGGAAATCACGCCGTTTTCTTCTTTGAACGAAGCCGGCTCTCTTGTCCATGTGAATGATCTGAATGAATCCTGGTTCATAATGATAAATCTCCTTGGTCTTTCCTTGATTATAGCCCTTCCCTCAGTCCCGTACAACACAAAACATGCCTGCATCTTTCGGTCATGCACGCATAGTCAGATAAAATTTAATGTTAATTTTGTCAACTTTTACACATATTTTTCACAGAAATAGTAGAATTGACTCAGAAGGCAATTTGATATGACACAGAAGAGAAATACAGGAGTGAAAAACAAAACAAAAACACAGGGAAAGCGGAATCTGCTGCCTGTGACTGCAGTCGTCGTCGGCGTGATCGCCCTGCTGGCGTGCGTCGGCGTGCTGCTGAATAAATGGAAACTCGAGCTGACGCTCAATGGCGAAGAGAAAGTCGAACTGGAATACGGAGATACCTATGAAGACCCCGGCGCAACGTGCGTCTATACAGGTTCCGTCTTCCGCTTCATCAATGACGATGTGGAAGTCAAAACCGAAGGCAAAGCGGATCTTACCAAAACAGGCACCTACACCATCACCTATTCAGCCGACAGCCATGACCTGCATGAAGAAATCACAAGAACCGTGATTGTCAAAGACACCAAGGCACCGGTCATCAGCCTGAAATCCGATCCGGACGGATATACGCCTTTCAACCATCCGTATGAGGAAGAAGGATTCACCGCTGAAGACAACTATGACGGCGATATCTCCGACAAAGTAAAGAGCGAAGAAAAAGACGGAAAAGTCTATTATACAGTCACCGACTCCTCCGGCAATAAAGCCGAAGCGATCAGAACCATTCACTACGATGACAGAAAAGCTCCTGAGATCACCCTCAGCGGCGGCGATACAGTCACATTCTATACCGGCGAAAAATTCTATCATGAATGGTTTGCCAATGATGATGTCGACGGCGATCTGTCCGAACAGGTCAAAGTCGAAAGCAATGTCGATACCAGCAAGCCCGGCACCTACACCGTTACCTATACGATTTCCGATTCCCATGGAAACGAAGCGGTTGCGACAAGAACCGTTGTGGTCAAGGATAAGCCGAAGAACAATCCTTCTTCCGGCAGCGGAAACGGCAATACGATTTATCTCACATTCGATGACGGTCCCGGTCCTTATACGGATGAACTGCTTTCAATCCTTGACTCCTACAATGTCAAGGCGACATTCTTTACCACAAGCGCCTATCCGGCATATGCTTACTGCATGGGCAAAGCCGCTGCGGCAGGCCATACCGTCTGTGTCCATTCCGCAACTCATAACTATGCACAGATCTATTCTTCCGAAGACGCATACTGGGCTGATTTCAATGCTCAGAACGCGGTCATCGCGGCACAGACAGGCTCCTACAGCACAATGTTCCGCTTCCCGGGCGGCTCCTCCAACACCGTCTCAAGAAGCTACAACTCCGGTATCATGAGCCGTCTGGCTTCCCAGGCTTCCAGCTACGGATATACCTATTTCGACTGGAATGTATCCAGCGGCGATGCCGGTGAAACAACCGACACAAACGTTGTATACAACAACGTCATCAGCGGCATCCAGTGGTGCAATGCCAACGGCGTGCCCGCTGTTGTTCTCCAGCATGACGTCAAAGCCTACTCCGTCAACGCAGTCGCTTCGATCATTGAATGGGGCCTCAAAAACGGCTACACATTCGCAGCGCTGACCCCTTCCAGCTACGCACCGCACCACGGAATCAACAACTGATTCACTCAGCCCGCATACACCGCGGGCTTTTCTTTTTCACCGATCTTTCATTACCGGTAGAGTCATTGCGGTTACACTGACATGCATAAATCCTTATAATAGAAGCAGGAAAGAGGAGATTTTTTATCATGAGTGTGTTTACAGGAAAAGAAAAACTGAAACTCGGTTTCGGTCTGATGCGCCTTCCGAAGCTGGAAGACGGATCCATCGATGTCCCCCAGGTTTCGGAAATGGTCGACCTGTTCATGGAAGCAGGCGGAACCTATTTCGATACCGCATTTGCCTATCAGGGAAGTGAGGAAGCGATCCGCAAGGCCCTCGTCGAACGCTATCCCCGCGACAGCTATACCCTGGCTTCCAAACTGATCATCCAGCCGGCCGCAAATCTCACACCCGAAGAAGCGAAGAATGAAACAAAGATTTCCCTTGAGCGCAGCGGCGCCGGCTATTTCGACTACTATCTTGTCCATGCGATTCAGAGATCCAACTACAAACTGTATGAAGAATACGGCATCTGGGATTATGTCAAAGGTCTCAAGGAACAGGGACTTGTCAAGCATTGGGGTTTCTCGTTCCATTCCGATCCCGAACTGCTCGTTGAGCTTCTTGAAAAGCATCCGGAAGCTGAATTTGTCCAGCTGCAGATCAACTATGCCGACTGGGAGAACCCCGGCGTCAATTCCAGAAAGAATTATGAAATCTGCAGACAGTACGGCAAGCCGGTTGTTGTCATGGAGCCGGTTAAGGGAGGAATCCTGGCTGACCCGATCGACAGCGTCAAGGCGATCTTTGATGAAGCAAATCCTGACGCAAGCTACGCTTCATGGGCACTGCGCTTCGTTGCCGAAAAGGAAGGCATGTTGGCGGTTCTTTCCGGCATGAGCAGCGTTGAGCAGATGAAGGACAATCTTTCCTTCATGAAGGATTTCAAGCCGCTCAGCGAAGAAGAGGAAGAAGTCATCCGCAGAGTCCAGGACGCACTGAACAAAGATCAGTCCATCCCCTGCACCGCATGTCATTACTGCACAAAGGGATGTCCGATGAACATCCCGATTCCGGAAATCTTCACGGTTGAAAACCGCAAGAAAGGCAGTCCGGAATTCCGTACAAAGAGAGAATATACAATCGTTACCGAAGGCCGCGGAAAGGCTTCCGACTGCATCCAGTGCGGTCAGTGCGAATCCGCTTGTCCTCAGCATCTGCCGATCATTTCCCTTCTGGAAAAGTGTCAGGCAATGGAATAATTCAATACCCTTGAAAGCAGGTCCGAAAAGCCTGCTTTTTTATTGCATGTACATATAATTTCTGCTATCCTTCCGAGTGGAAATCAGAGGTAAAAATTATGATTGAAAATATCAAAGTATTCGCGGCTGACATCGACATGACTCTTTCCGCAAAGGGCGATCCGCTGTCCGAAGCGAATGTGGAAGCGTTCCGGATCATGCGCGAGCACGGCATTCTGCTCGGACTTGCGACCGGCAGAGAAATGAACCAGAGACTTTTCAACCAGGCAAAGGAATGGAATCTTGATTATCAGTTCGACTTCCTGATCGGCATGAACGGCGGCCAGGTCTGGGACAGATTCCATGAGGACAGATGGGAAATGGAACTGATGAAACAGGAAGCCATGATGGAAATCCTGACTTATCTGAAGCCTGTCATTGACCAGTATGAAGTATCGGTCAATGCCGAAGGCGGCGGAAACAACTATGCGATGAATATCAAAAACGAACTGATTCAGTCCATGATCCGCAGAGGATTCCGCTTTGACGACTGCACCGGCGATCTGGAAACATTCTGCTCAAAGCCCTGCTTCAAGATGCTGTTCAGAACAACCGCGGATGTGGAAATGATCATCCGTAAGATGGTCGCTGAAAAATTCGCTGACCGCTTCCAGTGCATCGGCACATTCCCGGGCACAGTGGAAGTCATGGAAAAAGGAATCGACAAAGGCAGCGGCCTGAAGAGATTCTGCGACAGAAACGGTCTCGATATCAAAGAAAGCATCGCGTTCGGCGACAACGAAAATGACAATTCCCTTCTGATCGCTTCCGGCTGGGGCGTCTGTCTCAAAAACGGCAGTGACGGCACAAAGGCAATCGCGGATGACATCACTGAGCTTGAGTGCCTCGAAGGCGGCGTCGGTCAGTATCTGATCGATCATTACTTCAAGCCCAAAGGATGGATGTAAGCAATTTAAAAAGGCACGGCGTGCCTTTTTTTGTTGCTGATTCAGATTCTGAAGACTCTGCCTTCTTTTCTTTCTTTCGGCTGCGGTACATCTGCCGCGTATCCGATAATCAGATTTTCGATTCCTTCATAATCACCTTCAATGCCGGCTTTCTTCAGAATCGCTTTGCCTTCTTCGGTTTCAAAGACTTCCTTTGCCCGATGGATCCAGCAGGAAGCCACGCCGAGATCATAAGCCCTTAACATCATGTTGCCCATAGTCAGCGCGCCGTCGTATACATAAGTGCCGGCACTTCTGTCAGCCAGGACAATCAGGACCTGCTTTGCGCCGTAGAACGGATCGATGGAAGCGTTCATGACTGCCGCATTCAGGCGGGAGATTTCATTTCTTGTGTCAGGATCATCGATCTGCAGGATGACCGGAGCCTGCTTTCCCATGCCGGAAGCTGCCCATAAGCCTGCTTCAATGATCCGGTCGATGAGTTCCTGCGGTACTGTTTCTTCGGTAAAACTGCGGACGGATCTTCTGTTTCTGATGACTTCATTGAGTTCCATCGTCTTCCTCCTTATTTCAGATACAGGACAACCTCTCCTGTTTCCAGTGTTTTTTTCATATCAATGACCCGCTGATTTTCGCTGCCCCGGAAGGAAAGCGAAATGTTTTTGAGTTCTTCGATAAAGGGACCGTCAACCAGAACATCCAGCAATGAAAGCATTTCGTCTGTCACTTCGCAGTGCTTTCTCTGTCCTTCAAGAAGATCGCGGTCATAGATAAATCCGGTATAGCTCCAGATGTCTTTTTCAGGAAGTTCTTTTCTGACTCTTCTTAAAAGATTCACAAGAACCTTCTGGTTTTCCGGCTCAAACGGCTCCCCGCCAAGCAGTGTCAGTCCCTGGATATTTTCATCGCTCAGCAGGTCGAGAAGATGCTGTTCGGTTTCTTCGGTATAAGGCTGGCCGAAATGAAAGTCCCATGTCTCAGGCTGAAAGCAGTTTTTACACTGATTGGTGCAGCCTGAAACAAACAGGGTTGTTCTGCATCCTTCTCCATCGGCGATGTCGTACTGTTTGATATTTCCGTAATACATAAATCGTAAACCTCTTAAATATGCAGATCGAATTCTTCCGGCTGAAAGCGCGGGCAGACACTTTCCTTGGTGCAGATGACGGATGCCGCAAGTCTTGTGCCGATCTCGCAGGCTTCTGCCATTGATTTTCCATAGGTCAGTCCGATTGCGCATCCGGCAAAGAAGGCGTCCCCTGCTCCGGTTGTGTCAATGACATCGACGGACTGGGGAGGCGTCCATCCCGATTCTCCGTCTTCGGAAGCGTATACCGCTCCTTCAGCGCCGAGTGTGACAACCATTTTCCTGTAGCCTGCCTTGACGATATTCTTTTTGAGATGCGCCAGAATTTCCGCAGGCTTTTTCCCTTCATATTCCACACTGAACAGCATGCCTGCCTCCTGTTCATTGCATACAATGCAGTCGCAGCATCTTAACAGATCCCTTCTCTCCATCGCAAGCGACATGTTGGAGACAACCGCATAGACTTTCTTTCCGTATTTTTCAGCCAGCGCGAAGATCTGCTTGAGAATCGGCACATCGATATCGATTTCCGCACAGACGGAATCGCAGTTTGAAATGATTTCATCCCCTTTTTCTCTCAGGATGTCACCGATCGGCGAAAGATCCGGACGCTTGGAAATCGAAGCTGTCACATCGCCGCTGTTGTCAAACACAGCCAGCCATGTGCCGAGGCCGTCATCCGTTCTGACAATATAATCCGTATTGACCTTATGCCTTTTGAGCTTTTCAATGACATCGGTCGAGATGCCGCTGTGATCGACAACTGACACAAATACCGGTCTTAATTCCACATTGGCAATATCTTCCGCCACATTGCGGCTGACGCCGCCATGTGTCTGCACAACATTTCCCACATTTCTTCCGCCCGGAATATACTGGGCGGACGGATATCCCTTGATATCCACAAATACTGCTCCGAATACTGCAATTCCCATATGTCAGACTCTCCGTTTTTCTTTGTAATAGAATACCATAGAAACCAGCCGGATTTGAAAAAAGGAAGATGCGCCTGAAACGTTTCTTCCGATCGGTTTGCTTTCTGCTTTTCTCTTTGGAACGCCTGCCGCTGAGGATGATCATTTCCGCCGCATCAGAGCGTGGCCGCATCTGGTTTTCCCCTCTTCCGGGTTGGTATGTGACTGTGGGCATGCTGAAGGAAAAAAAGGGGCTGTAACGAGTAAGCAAAACTGAGTGAAGAACTCAAAGCTTACAAGA
>CAMVGT010000039.1 GCA_947167125.1 uncultured Erysipelotrichaceae bacterium | reverse complement strand
ATTGTTCGATTACTTTTTTCTCTTGCTCATGCGACATAATCTCTTTCCTTCCTGAAAAATCCAGATTTCGCGATATCTCGACAAACTCCGATTTGTTTATCTCTTACGATTCAGGATCGCTGCCTCTGCCTCTTCTCTTGCAGGGTAGATCCAGGATTCTCTTACATTGACTCCGCCGCCGTTCTCAAAGCGGATCGTATAGAATCCTCCGGTGTACTTCAGAACGGCTGCTTCCTTGATCAGGTTCCTGTTTCCTCCGGTCAGAAAGACTCTCTGGCATGGCAGATATTTACCGTTCATAAGTCATCTCCTTGGGCATATTATACCGCATGCAGGTTAGTGCCGGTATCCGTCTGCGGTATGTAATCAGGAAAGAGAAAAGGCCCTTAGATAAGAGCCTTGTATGTAGTGTACTTAACGGATCCCATACGGATTTCGCATGTATTTGTTTCCACGATTGGGAAAGAAATGGAGGCAATGTGGGGAAAGCCATATCACTTTACCTTGAAATCATATAATGCTTTAGTTACTGAATAATACGTTTGTATTTTTCACGGATTGATCTGTAAATCCACCATAAGGAAATTTTAAAGAACGCAAGTTTCAGTGTACTTGCGTTCTTTTAGAGTTTTTGTATTTGTTGCCATATGCCATCATGGCATTGATGACATCACGAAGATCATTACCTTTTTCTGTCAGAGAATACTCAACTCGTGGCGGAACCTCCGGATACACTTTCCGTGATAATATGCCATCTTCCTCCAGTTCCCGGAGATTTTCGGTTAATACTTTCGGCGAGATGCCTACAACATTTCTCGTCAATTCGTTATATCGTTTGGTCCCGGTCAATAATTCTCTTAGGATCAATGGCTTCCATTTATTGCCAAGAAGAGAAGCGGTATATTCTACCGGACAATCGGTATATGTTTTTATCATAATAACACCCGTTAAGATTATACCATTTCCTGGTTACTGACAGGAAGTTACTATCCTTTAGAAAGCGTTACTTTGATGCTTCGGCAACTGCAGCTCCTTCAGTTGTTTTGAATTCGCCGGTCTCACCATCAAGAAGCAAAGGTGCA
This sequence comes from uncultured Erysipelotrichaceae bacterium, assembly GCA_947167125.1. Lineage (GTDB taxonomy): Bacteria > Bacillota_I > Bacilli_A > Erysipelotrichales > Erysipelotrichaceae > Bulleidia. Next base: position 22,047 of record CAMVGT010000039.1, on the reverse strand, counting down.
GCACTTGCAGTGATCTTCTTGCCGTTTTCCGCATCATACCAGAAAGTCTTACCGGTATTGAAAGCTTCCATACCAATCAATGCCCCTTCTTTGATGTCAAAAACATAGTTCTCGTTTCCCTTGACAGCATTGGCCTTGATGGCTTCCAGTTCATTGTCAGTATAGGCTTCTCCATTTGCAGGATTTGTCAGACCCTCCAGATCGAAATAAGCAGCTGTGTAGTAGATGTTCCTGACGTTAGCTCCCTCATGATTTAACGCGAATTTTAATGCCCAATTTGTCATATTCAGAATTCCTCTCTTTCTTTCGAGTCATATTCTAGAGTAAGAAAACATCCGGAAAAAGTACGCACATTAATGTGCGGTAGTTACCAAAAGGTAAGAAATGGATCATCCGATGATCAGATCCAGAATCTCCTTTGCAAAAGTGATGATCAGCCCTCCGGCGAGTGTCAAGAAACCATTGCTGCGCTGAGAAGGGTCATGGCTCTGTAAGGACATGCCAACCTGCACGATTCCCCAGCCGAGAAGGATTATACCGATTGCCCGGATCAACCCGAACATGAATGTACTGAGGTTATTGATTACGGTTATTGGATCACCGGCAGCGTATGCTTTCCGAAGGTTTCTTTCACGGATTCAATTGTGTCTTTTGCAATATTCGTCTGCATGTTGACCAGGGTAAAGACGATTCCGGAATACTTCAGATCCGGTTTCATATTGGTCCGGACTTCCTCAATCGTTCTTACGAGCTGCGTCATACCGATGGCTGGCAGTGAGATTTGCCTGGAGGTCCAGATCGATCAGGAGCACTTTCTTACCGGCGTTCGCAAAGCCGATCCCCAAGTGCTCTGTGGTTGTGGTTTTACCGACGCCGCCTTTCTGATTGGCAACGGCAATGACCTTACACTTTGATTGCATAAATACAAAAAATCTCCTTTCCACATGGCCTTAATGGCTATGTAAGAAGGGAGATTGTTACAAAGTATGATTCAGCGACAAACTGGAATCTGTAAAGCTAAACCAGTCTTTTAGCCAGTTGTTCTGCCAGGTTTAGATAATACCCAAATCTTTCATTGTCGCGGGAATCGTAACGGTTGCCAAGCATGACCCATTCACAATACTCATAAAACAGGAAATATTCCAGCGTTCGACAAAACTCTCCCTGTGAGATTCCGTGCTGTTTTGCCACTGCGTCATAATAATACGCTATACAATCGCTTACGGAAATCCATAATTCCGTACGAATACTTATTCATCTCCTGAATAGCTGTAGGCGTTCTTAATAAGTATTCAAAATAGCGTGTATCAATTGTCTGTGTCGGTTTTGCTGTCACGTAAGCAGCACTGACCATACCCTCAGTTCTGACAGCGCCTATAGCCCCTTGCCAAGCACGCATCATATTGTAAACAATATCTCCGGGATATACCTTTTTGTTCTTTTTTGCATCTGCCCGGATAAACTGCCTGCTTGTTTCCTCTTCGGACAGTTCTTTATCGGAAATACCGGAATTGATAGAAACACTTAGGAAAGGCAATCCGTCTTCTCCTGGTTCATTTCGTTCAGAAAAGATATTGGCAACGCGGTTCAGCGACCATTTTTCGGGAATCTCTCCAATCCACTCAATTCCGCTATCCTTCATCTCAGCATTCGGATCCAGCCCTTTGGTCACAGCTTCTGTGATAATAGACTTCTTATATTCTTCTAATGTATCGATCTCTTCCCGGATCTTCTTGGAGATTTCATCGATCTGAGAACATTTGCTGTCGAGAAAGTCAGCAATAAGGTGCTGTTCAGAAAGGGACGGAATAGGTATGCCTGCTGCATTGAGCTGATGCTTCCTGAGAGAACGGGCTTTATTGATTTTCCAGATATCCGGCCAGTGCGGATTGAAGATCCTTTGCAAACTCATTTCGAAGATCTTCCGGTTCCAGGATCTGAATGGAATCCAGAAACTGCTGCGCCAGGAATATTGCGCCTTTCTTGCTGGTCCGGGTAGACAACACGAATTTGCCGTCCTCTCTTTTGGAAATGAAGGCATCCCGTCCGAAGATGTCGATGATCTGATCCAGGATTTTCTCATTGCACAGGAAGCTCACCGGGATCATTTCGCCAGCATACATAAAGAGCTTGTTCTTGGCATATTCATAGGGGTCCTCGATCTTCGGCAGCTTCCTCATCTGCTGCTCGATCAGGATCCCGCTGCTCATGCGGTCGATCCGGTAATGTATGAAGTCAGTATACTTAGGACTCTCTGATTCTTTACAATTTCTGCCGTTTACTTGTAAACAATACACCGCCGGATGATAAAGAAGCATGGAAATGGAAGTATAGAGCCAATTTCAAAACAGCGTCACAAATATACGCCGGTATTTGAATGATGAAATTGATGAGAAGGAACTGAACTTGCGGATATAATAATTCCTGATCCCAATAAGACCAGGAAGATCATACAGTCGTAACGTGAGGCCACAGTCGTCCAAGACATCCTCATACTATACGGCTTAACGAGATCAATATACTATTTGGCATCTTTTAATTACAACTGCATTTGTTCAGCTTGCGCTGTTCTTTTTGTCGTTTTCTCAAGTAACAATACAAATAGCCGGTTTCATTAGAAAAACCAGAATCATCAGAGATTTTCTTCTCATTGATTCTGGTTATTCTCTTTCAGTCTGTTTTCGTTCAATGCCATGAACCTAACTTAATGACATTGTGATATCCGATCTTTTTTATTTTTTTTTCAGTGCTTCGGCATGTTTCCGCCGTCTGTATAAAGATCCAGACGTGTCACCATGAGCTTACCGTCAACCAGATCGAAGTGATTGAATTCTGTGACAGTCATTTTGAATACGGGCGGATTTTTCATTCCTTTCGGAATCAGATACATGTCATACACAAGAGCGACAGTATCTTCATTGACAATTGACTGCAGAATCGGTCCCATTTCCATATTGCATGCATCGCGCTGACCCTTCATACTGATGCGGTAGTCGCAGTATTTCTGCTCACCGCCGATTGCGTTGATGATTGCTGATTGTGCGTACAGGCTGTCGGCACACTTCAGCCAGCCTTCATAATCCGGCTGCCATGTTCCCCACCAGTCATACATTCTCTTCAGCATTTCATCCTGTTTTGTTCTGCCAGGAAGAACGTCGATTTCGTTCATTGCTTTGATGCGGAGTTCTCTTGAATTCTCCATTGTTGCTGTTTCGTTCAGTCTCATGTTTTTTTCCCCTTTCTGTGATCTCTTTTCACTGGAAACGTTCTCTGATGAAAGCAGTGCAGCCGGCAATTGCGATGATGTAAGGAATCTCAAGGCTGTCGGTGATGCCGTATCTGAGCGATGTCAGAACGCTGATGGCGCTTAAAAGATTGACATATTTAGCAGCGCTGTCTTCTACTGACAGCTTAGCCATATCTGCATAGTCTTCTTCCGTGAAGATGCCTGCTTCGGAAAGAAGATTTGAATACTTCACCATGGTGAGCAGGAAGTCTTCGGTGATGTGATAGTGGCCGTGTACTTTCAGAACTTCAGCTGCCTGAGCGGCTGTTTTGGCGTTATTCATATCAACAGACATATTTGAATCTGTCGCGGCTGCGAAGATGTCCTTGATCAGATCGAATTCAGCCGGTGAAGTTTCAATGCCTTTTTCGGCCAGTCTTCTGAAGCAGCTGTAATAGCTGTGATCATTGAAGAGGCTGATCAGTTCTTCACGGTCGCGTGAGAGAACAACATTCTGATATGCATTCTTCATTGCTTCTTCGGTTCCGGTGATCGCAGCCTGATTCAGAAGAGTTTCAAAGGATTCAAAGCTTTCAGCGGAAGCGATTGCTTCAACAAGCTTTCTGTTTTCAATTGACCTGGAAACCTGAGCTTCAACACTGACATTTTCAGAAGCATGGGAAACTTCTTCAGCAATTCTGACATTGCCCTTGATCTTGCCTTCCTTGACAAGCCAGATTGCTTCGTCGCGCAGTGTTTCTGCATACGGACGTGTATGATAGCCGAGTTCACGTTCAGCCTTTGAATAGTCGAAGCTGTTGTTTCTGTCGAGGTTGTAAACCGCGAATTTTGTCATCAGCGGCTTTTCACCGGTTTTGGCCGCTTTCTTTTCCATGCTGGCGGCAAGTCTGTAGGCAAGGGCAATCGGTACATAGAACAGAGGCTGCTTGCAGCCGCATGCATCATGCAGCATATGGGCAACTTCCTTCAGGGTCACTTCCTTGTTGCCTAAGATATAGCATTCGCCCTTGCGGCCTTTGTCGGCTGCAGCGATTGTGCCGGCTGCCAGGTCACGGACATCGCAGAGATTGAAGCTGCCGCCCATACCGACAGGCATCTCACCGTTCATGATCTTGATGATTGTGCCGGTTGTTTCGCTGATTGCGTGATCCTCCAGGCCAAGGATTCCGGACGGATGAACAACGCATGCGTTCATGCCATCACGCGCAGCATCGAGAACCTTTTGGGTTGCGATTGCCTTGGAGCGGCTGTACCAGCCGACAACCTGATCGGCGTTGTAGGGAACAAACTGACTGACTTCTCTGATCTTCTGTCCTTTCGGAAGTTCGGGAATTGCACCGGTGCTTGATACATAGACAAGCTTGCGTGCCTCGGGATGGTTCTTCATGGCGGCGATGATGTTTTCCGTACCGCCGACATTGACTGCCATCAGCTTTTCATTGTAGTCAGGGTTGACTGTGACCATGCTTGCGCAATGGATGCAGATGGTTTCATATCCATCTTCGACATCGAAGAATCTGTCGCAGTCCTCAGCGCTGCATAAGTCGCCTTCAAAGATTTCCACACCGGCCGGGATGTATTTGACTGCCGGGTCATTTTTCAGTACGAATGCGCGTACCTGATCGCCTCTTTCAATTAATCCTCTGCAGATGTTGGAGCCGAGGAATCCTGCGGCGCCGGTGAGTAAGTAAATTGTTTTTGTATTCTGGTTCATTTCTGATTTCCTCCGTTTTTTCTTCAGCTGCTGCTGTTTACGGTTACAAGAATAGTGTCCCAATGTAAACTCACGGTTAACATTTCTGTTTATCTTTCGTTTATTTTTGAAATATAAAATTGAAAATACGAAATGACTTTCAGGAAACGGAATGTCATGATATTCACAGTGAAAACCATACGGATGTAAGGGGGCATGCATATGTTTAAAATTCTGGTTGCCGAAGATGATCTCAGTACAAGGAAACTGCTTTGTGCCATATTGAAAAGAGAAGGATATGAACCTGTTCAGGCCGATAACGGGAAAGAGGCGCTTGAAATCATGGATCATGAACATATTGATTTATTGATCAGCGATGTGATGATGCCTGAAATGGATGGATATGAGCTGACAGAGACAATCCGGGAAAGCGGCAGTCTGATGCCGATCATGCTGCTGACGGCCAAGTCGATGCCGGAGGACAAGCATACAGGATTTCTTGTCGGAACCGATGATTATATGGTCAAGCCTGTCGACAGACAGGAAATGGTATTAAGGATCAAGGCACTTTTAAGACGGGCAAGAATTGTCGATGAGCACCGTATTACGATCGGTGATGTCATCTTTGATTATGATTCCCACAGTGTCAGAAGAGGATATGATGTTCAGGTGCTGCCGCCCAAGGAGTTCAATCTTCTTTATAAATTGCTTGCCTATCCCGAGCGCACCTTCACAAGACTTGAACTGCTGGATGAGATCTGGGGAATGGACAGCGAAAGCGATGAGAAGACAGTCAATGTTCATATCAACCGTCTGCGCACCCGCTTTTATGACTGGCCTGAATTTGAGATCCAGACAATCCGCGGCATGGGCTATCGGGCCGTGCGCAAACAATAGGTGAGAATATGAAGAAAATCAGAGAGTTTTTCAGCACACTGAATCTGACGATGCTGCTGACGGTCAATCTGTTCTTTATTGTCTTTATGATGCTGGGACTAGTCAGTCTGATGATCTGGCTTGGAATTGACGGCGGCTTTTTCCTGGATCATGGAAATCTGACGGTCGGTGGGGGACTTGTGTTCATTTATGCAGTATGCATCCTGACTGCAATCAGTATGGTATTAATGATCCGCAAGGTTTTTATCGTTCCGATCAAAGAGGTGATGGATGCGATGAAGGATCTGGCATCCGGTAATTTTGCAAGACGGATTGAACACGAAGATGCCTGGCGGCCGAAGGAAATCCGAGAATTCAGGGATACATTCAACCTCACGGCAGAGCAGCTGGAAGGAACCGAAATATTGAGAAAAGACTTTGTTTCCAACTTCTCCCACGAATTCAAAACACCGATTGTCAGTATCAGCGGGTTTGCAGATCTTCTGATGGAGGAAGATCTGGATGAAGAAGAGAGGAAGGAATATCTGGAGATCATCCATGATGAAAGTCTGCGTCTGGCGGATCTTTCTTCAAGAATTCTTGATCTCAGCCGGCTTGAATCACAGGCAATCCTGACCGACTGTAAACAGTTCAGACTTGATGAGCAGATCAGACAATGCGCACTTGTGAGTGAGCAGAAATGGAAAGAGAAGGGACTTGTTTTTGATCTTTCCCTGAAACCTGTTGATTATACAGGCAATGAAGCGATGTTAAAAGAAGTGTGGCTGAATATCATCGACAATGCGGCAAAATTCAGCCCGGACCATGAGTCGGTGAGTGTCACGATCACGGATTCTGAGGGGGATGAGATCGCTGTTTCCTTTACCGATCACGGACCGGGAATGGATGAAGAAACAAAAGCACATATTTTCGATCAGTTCTATCAGGGTGATACAAGCCATAAAACAAAAGGGAACGGTCTCGGACTGGCGATGGTCAGAAAGATAATTTCCCTTCATGAAGGCAGAATTGAAGTTGACTCTTCGCCGGGGAGCGGTGCATGCTTCACGGTTTATCTGAAAAAAGAACTGAATCAGACACAGAAATGAACAAGGGACAGGTCATAAGGCCTGTCTTTTAAGTAATCAAATATACGGATAAAAGAACAAATTCACAGATAAAAATGAAAACGCATACTTTTTATAATGCAATTGTGAAAGGGGAAACCTCATGAGAAAAATCAACAAAGTTGTTTCTACAGTTTGGTACAACAAGGAAAACTACCACAGACTGCGCAATGTCTTTCCCGAATCTGAATTTGTATATGTGAATTTCTATGACAAAGAAAGGCTGGCAGAAGAAGCAAAGGATGCCGATGTCGCGATCATTCTCGGAGACGTGGATAATTGTCTGCTGGGCGAAAACAATCTGAAGTGGATCTTCTGCGATCATTCCGGACTCAACGGATCTGCCAGAGATGAAGTCTTTGCCAAAAACATCATGGTGACAGGCGCTGCCGGCAGAAGTGCACCGGTGCTTGCCGAACACTGCATCTACTTCATGTTCCAGCACTGCTACCACACAAAAGAACTCCTCAAAGCGCAGGAGGAAGGCAGATGGGGTGTGGAAGGCTCCAACACATGGCGGGGTCTCTATGGCCGCAAGGCAGGAATCATCGGTCTTGGCAATAACGGAAAGATGCTCGCCGACAGACTCAGAGCATTCGGCATGGATGTCTATGCCTATGACAAGTTCCCGATCAAAGGCTATGACTGGCTGGCCGGAAAGTTCATCGGCAATAATGGCGACACGATGGATTACATCCTTGAAAACTGCGACTTCGTCATCCTGACACTGATGCTGACGGATGAAACCTATCATATGTTCAACAGGGAATCATTCGCAAAGATGAAGAAGGATGCCTTCTTAGTCAACCTGGCAAGAGGCGGCATCGTCAATACGGCAGATCTTACCGAAGCGATTCAGAACGGCGTCATTGCCGGCGCCGGCCTTGATGTCATCGAGGAAGATCCGCTTGACTCCGATCATCCTTTATGGAGACTGCCGGATGTCTATATCACACCGCACACAACCCCGCAGGTTCCCGACAGACAGCGCCGCAGCATTGAAATCATTGCTGAAAACAAGCGCAGATTTGAAAATGAAGAGCCGATGCTCAACCTGATGACAGAGAGAGACAGATTCACGGCAGTTCCCGTCACCAGCGGTTTTGCCAGACTGACCAACTCCAGGATGCCGAAGGAAGAAATCGAAAAGCTTCCGCTGGACAAATATTTCGGCAAGCGCGGATGGACAGATCCTGCAGAATGGAATTATCTGGACTGAAAGCGTTAACAAAGCAAATATCAAAACAAAACAGCAAATTTGAAAATATTTTGGCTGAATTGAACATGTTAGTTTAGAGATAACAAAAGAAAGATTGATAAGGAGAAAGAAAATGAGTACAGCGAAAGCGAAGAAGGGTCTCCTTGAAGGCTGGTTTGACAAGCCTTTCTGGAATACCCGAATCAAGTCTGCTAATGTCACCGGAAAAGAAAAGTGGCTTGGCTATGTTGTCGGACCTTTCGGCATCATGATGCTGCAGTCCATCGTCAACAGCTACTTCAACCAGTATCTGACCGACACACTCGGATTCACCGTAAGCCGCGGTATGTGGATCGCAAGCTTCATGGTATTCTTCCCCGTATTCTCCAAGCTCCTTGATGCGATTACAAACGTCATCATGGCAAAGCTTCTGGACAAGACAGTCTGCAGACAGGGTAAGCTGCGTCCGTGGTTCATCCTTTCACTGCCGATCACAGTCGGAAGTATCATCATGATGTTCGCAATCCCGGAAATGAGCGCAAAAGCTCAGGCAATCTGGGTTGTCATCTCCTATAACCTCTTCTACTCAGTCGGTTATACAATGTGGTACATGGCTTACGAGCTCTCTGCCGCACTGTCGACAAGAAATGTCAAGCAGCGTTCCGGCAACTCCATGATGGGCCAGATCACAAAGAATATCGGTACCGGTATGATCTCCATCATCTTCCCGACGCTGTTGCAGGCAATCGCAAACGGATTCACAGGCGGCGACATGAAGCAGGGCTATCTGCTGTGTCTCTCATTCCTGTGTGTACTCGCAGTTCCGCTGACATTCATTCAGTACTTCTATACACGTGAGCGTATCATTGAAGAACGCCGTATGACAGAAACTGATGTCGAAGAGAAGAAGACAGAAGAAGCTTCCTTCGGTCAGCAGCTCAAGGCTTGTATCAAAGACAAGTACTGGGTTATGTTCATTCTCCTCATCTTCATTTACCAGGTTCTCAACGCTCTCAAGGGTGTCAGCCAGGTCTACTATGCAGGATGGGTTGTTCAGGGCAATGCATATGGTGAATATGCAGCAATCCAGCGTCGTTTCACAATGATCTCCATGGCTCCGATGGGACCGATGCTCTTCATTGTCGTTCCGTTAATCAAGAAGTTCGGCAGACATCTGATGATCATCATCGGTTCAGTCATCGCTGCAGCCGGTGCAATCCTCGCTTTCTTCGGCGCAGGCCACACAATGCCGGTTTATGTCGGTACAGGTCTTGGCGGCGTTGGTGCAATGTTCTATGTCTACACAATGATGAGCTTCACCGGTGACGCAATCGACCATGTTGAATATTCACAGAGAGTCAGAGTTGAAGGTATCACAGCTGCTCTTGTCGGCTTCATGCATTCACTCGCAAACGGTCTTGGACAGGGTCTCTTCAACCTCGGTCTCATGGTGACAAAGTATGTCACTCCGGAAGCAATCGGCACAATCGAAAAGAAGGGCGAAATGATCGAAGTCTTCGCTGATCAGCCGGCAGCTGCCACAACATGGATCAACTTCTCCTATCAGGGTGCCATCGCCCTCACAGCAATCCTCTTCTTCGTTCTGTTCATGTTCTTCTTCGATATCGACAAGAAGATGCCGGCAGTTCAGGAAGAACTGACTGAAAGAAAGAAGGCAGAATGTGCAGCCAAGGGTATCCCTTATGTTTCACCGCTCGAACAGCAGAGAGCTGAAATTGCAAAGCAGCAGGCAGAAGCAGAAGAAATCAGAATTAAGGAACTGAAAGAAAAGTGCGCTAAGAACGGTCTTGACTTCGATACCGAAAATCAGAAATATCTTGCAAAAGCCGCTGCGAAAAAGGCTAAGAAAGAAGCGAAAAAAGCCAAAAAGCAGAAGTCATAATTAATCATATTCAATCAGCCAGACAATCCACGTATTCTTCAGAAGGGTACGTGGATTGACTTTAAGAAATAACAGGGAGTCTTATATGAGAAAAACAATTCAGTTCAATCAGGATTGGCAGTTTGAACAGCCGGGAAGAGATGTCGTCACTGTCAATCTTCCGCATACATGGAATGCGAAAGACGGACAGGATGGCGGCAATGACTACTGGCGCGGCACTGCTGTCTACAGAAAATCATTCGCTGCACCTGAAAGAGAAGAAAACGAACGTGTCTATATCGAATTCGCCGGCGTCGCAATGAGTGCAGAAGTCATTCTCAACGGCGAAACAATCGGCACTCATGAAGGCGGCTATTCACTGTTCCGCTTTGATCTGACAGATCATCTGAAGCAAGACAATCAACTGGAAGTCAGAACCGACAACAGCGCAAACGACAGAGTCTATCCGCAGATGGCAGACTTTACATTCTATGGCGGCATTTACCGCGATGTGAATCTGATCGTTGTAAATGATGCACATTTCGAATGTGTCAAAGACGGCACAGACGGAATCAAGGTGACACCGATTGTCAATGCGGAAAAGAAATGTGCAGAGATCAAGGTTGAAACATGGGTAAGTGACGGCGATGAGGTTGTCCTCTCTGTTGTCGGGCAGGAGTACAGGGCTGCTGTTTCCGAAGGTACAGCTTATTGCAAATTTGAGATGAAGGATGTTCATCTCTGGGACGGCATTGATGATCCGTATCTCTATACACTCAAAGCAAAACTGATCAAAGACGGCAAAGTGAAAGATGAAGTTTCAGTGCGTTTTGGCTGCTGTGAATTCTGCATGGATGCAGAAAAAGGATTCTTCCTCAACGGCCGCAGCTATCCGTTAAGAGGCGTTTCAAGACATCAGGACAGAATCGGAACCGGCAATGCCCTGACACACAAAGAACATGATGAAGACATGGCGGTCGTAAAGGATCTTGGTGCCAATACACTCCGTCTTGCCCATTATCAGCATGATCAGTATTTCTATGATCTCTGCGATGAAAACGGTATTGTCGTCTGGGCTGAAATTCCCTATATCACAAAGCACATGACAGCCGGAAAAGAGAATGCCCTTTCCCAGATGAAAGAGCTGATCACACAGTGCTATCATCATCCGTCCATCGTCTGCTGGGGACTTTCCAATGAAATCTCAGCCGGTTCACCGGTTACCGAAGAAGTGATCAGTGATCATAGGGAACTCAATGATCTCTGCCACAGAATGGACACAACAAGACCCACCGTCATGGCGCATGCATTCATGCTTGAAAAGGATTCCGAACTGATTCCGGTTTCCGATATTGCCAGCTACAATCTCTATTTCGGATGGTATCTCGGTTCACTTGAACAGAACGATGCATTCTTCGATGAATATCATGCAAAGTATCCGGAAAGAGTCATCGGCTTCTCGGAATACGGTGCAGATGCAAATACAAAATACCATTCTTCCGCTCCTGAGCAGGGAGACTATACAGAAGAATATCAGTGTGTCTATCATGAACATCTTCTGAAGATGATTGATGAAAGACCTTATCTCTGGGCAACCCATGTCTGGAATCTGTTTGATTTTGCGGCAGACGGAAGAGATGAAGGCGGCAAAAAGGGACAGAACCAGAAAGGTCTTGTCGAATTCGACCACAAGACAAGAAAAGATGCATTCTATCTCTACAAGGCAGCCTGGTCCAAAGAGAAGTTTGTGCATCTTTGCTCAAAGAGATATGTGAACCGCGCCGAAGAAAAAACAGAGATCAAAGTCTATTCCAATCTTGACGCAGTGACTCTGTTTGTCGACGGAAAAGAATCTGAAACAAAAGAAGGAAAGAGAATCTTCACATTCGAAGTTCCGATCAATGGCGAACACATCATTAAGGCAGTTTCAGGTGAATGCTGCGATGAGATGACAGTCAGAAAAGTGAATGAACCGGATCCTGAATATATCTTCCGCAGGCAGGCAGTCATCAACTGGTTTGATACAGCCGATTACGATCCTGCATATTATTCCATCAAGGATACAATGGGCGCTCTGAAAAAGAATCCGCATACCGGAGCAATCCTTGCAAAGATGATGGAACGCATGACGGCAAGCAGAGGCGATGTTGCCAAAGGTGCCAATGAAAATGCAAATCTGCAGAAGATGATGGAAGGACTGTCTCTGGAAAGTCTGATCAAACAGGCAGGCGACAGTGTGCCGGGTGAGATGATCAGAAGTCTGAACGCAGCGCTTCAGAAGATTAAGAAATAAACGGGGGACTCAGATGAACAATCAGGTATACAATCCTTATCTGCCCTCATGGGAATATGTCCCCGATGGTGAACCGAGAGTCTTCGGAGACAGGCTTTATGTATACGGATCCCATGACCGCTTCGGCGGCGAGGACTTCTGTCTCAATGACTATGTCTGCTGGTCGGCTCCGTTGGATGATCTGTCTGCATGGAAAAGCCATGGCATCATTTACAGAAGCGATCAGGATCCCCGCAATCCGGAAAAGAAAATGCATATGTGCGCACCGGATTGTGTACGGGGGAATGACAGCCGGTATTATCTCTACTATCAGCTGCACGCACTGCAGTGCACATGCGTTGCAGTATCTGACAGACCGGAAGGACCGTTTGAATATTATGGCTGTGTGAAGCATCCGGACGGAACACCCTGGGGAGAAAAGAAAGGCGATTCATTCGCATTTGATCCGGGTGTGCTTGTCGATGATGACGGAAAAGTCTATCTCTATGTCGGTTTCTCACCGGAAGGCTTTATGAAAACAATCCTGAAGATGCGCGGCAACAACCTGACAGGTTCCGTCTGTCTGCATCTTTCGGATGACATGATGACGGTAGAAGGTGAAGAGCATCCAATTGCGCCGGGTAAGGCTGCCGCAAAGGGAACCGGTTTTGAAGGCCATGGTTTCTTTGAAGCAAGCTCCATCCGCAAGGTGAACGGAAAATACTGCTATGTATATTCTTCCATCCTCTCCCATGAGCTCTGCTATGCATACAGCGACAAACCCGACCGTGATTTCGTCTATGGCGGAACCCTCATCAGCATCGCTGACATCGGCTTTCACGGAAATACAAAACCGCTCAATTATCTCGGCAATACGCATGGCGGCATGGTCAATCTGAACGGAGACTGGTATATCTTCTATCACCGTCAGACCAACCGCTTAAAGAGCAACCGTCAGGGCTGTGCCGAGAAGCTGACAATTCATGCAGACGGAACAATCGAACAGGCGGAAGTGACATCCTGCGGATTGAATAACGGACCTCTGAAAGCAAAAGGTTTCTATGAAGCACGGATCGCATGCAACCTGAGCGGCAAAGACGGCATCATTTCCAGTGACGGCGCTAAAAAGAAGGATAAGAAAAATCTCTATCCTTACTTTACCCAGAGCGGGGAAGACAGAGAAGAAAACGGCGATCAGTATATTTCCAATATGAAAAACGGCTCCTGGTGCGCATTCAAATATTTTGAGTGCGACAGCAGTGAGAGTCAGATCAGTGTATGCACCAGAAGCACAAAAGACGCATTGATGACAGTTCATACATCCCCTGATGCCAGCCCCTGTGCAAAGCTTGAGCTTAAAGCAGGTGAGGACTGGCATGGATGCACTTCTGACCTGAAGCTGCCCGAAGGCGTGCACGCACTTTACTTCATCATCCGCTCGGATGCATCAGTTGATTTCAGATCATTTGAAATTCAGTAAGAAATGAAAGAGAAGAATCATGCGGTTCTTCTCTTTTACAGTTTCTGGTTTTTCCTGCGGTATTCTGCCGGCGGCATCCCGACTTCCTTACGGAAGGTATCGGCGAAGAAGCTGCGGCTGCCGAAGCATAGTCTGTCACTGATATTCTGAATGTCCATCTGGGTTGTCGCAAGCAGAATCATCGCTCTTTCAATTCTTGCTTTGCGGATATATTCACTGATCGACTTTCCGGTTTCGCTCTTGAATTTTCTGGAAAGATAGTATTCTGAATAGCCGAGGCGTCTTGCCAGGTCTTTCAGTTCAATCTTTTTCTCAAGATGGGTTTCGATATAGTCGCAGCAGCTCTGCACGGTCGAAGAATAGAGCGGATTGTTATTGCGCTGATGAACCATTTCAATGAAATCAACATACATGGAATGACCGATATGAACGGTATCGGTGACATTTTTGCAGTTCATGATATCACCGATATAGGCATCTCCTTTGGAATAGGCGGTTTCCGGTGACAGGCCGCCTTCGATTGCCGCCCTTGTACAGAGGGAGATGAAGACAAGCTGGGAAATCTGCGCATGTTTCAGGGCATCCTTTTCACCCGAACCGACGCCAAGGCTGACAGCTGCCGCATTTTCGAGTGCTTTTTTATAATGGAGGTTTCCTTCCCTGACCATCCTTAATAGTTCCTGCTCGGCCATATAGGTGTGGATGCGGTCGTGTTTGTCTGCCTGCCCGGTCTGTTCGAAAAGCTGCCGCTTATCCGCAAACGGTGATTTGAAAAAGACAAGATCGGCGACATTGATTCTTTTTCCGCTGACGCAGTAATTCATCATGATTGCATACTGGAAAAAGAATGAGGACATCATGATCGGAATGCGGTTGATGATTTTTTTGAACTTCGGACGCCATGAATCAGGCAGCCTGGATGAATTGACCATCATTGCTTTGTTTTCATGGGTCAGCTCCTGGGTGCCGACCGGCCCGAAGAGGTAAACGGTTCTGACATGGTTCTCTGCATCGGTTTCAAATGAAGCACACCAAAGCAGGCCGTACGGATTGCTCATCACGATCGGATCATGATGATCTTTGATATATTCAAAAAGATATTCCGACAGACCGCTTTCTTCAAAGACGCGGTGCAGAACGCGGTCGGGACACGTTGTTTTCAGAATATTTCCCTTTGGATCATATTTCCAGAGATAGCACGGGCCGAAACATTCGATCAGCTCTGTCAGATATGCGACTCTGTCATCAACATTCATTTCTTCAAATTCCATGATGCAAACCTCATTTATGATGAATCACTCGTGATCGATTAATTCCATTCTTGAACATGAATGCAGATTTGTCAAATTCTGAAATATAGAAACGAATTTGCGTATATGCAATCAGCTTGAAGCTGATATGAAATAAAAGGATAATGGTTATATGATCGGAACAGACATTGTATACCTGCCGCGCATCAGTCCCGACTCACCGTTTTGTGATTATGTGCTGAGCAGTGAAGAAAAGAAAGAATTTGAATCACGGCAGAATGAATGCAGAAAGACTGAATATCTCGGCTGCCGTTTCGCTGCGAAAGAAGCAATTTTCAAGGCAACCGGAGACAGAAATTATCTGAAGTATTCAATCCTGAATGATGAATATGGAAAGCCATATGTCCTCAATCATCCGGAAATTTCTGTTTCGATTTCTCACGATCAGGATTATGCGGTGGCATTTGTGATGGTGAAGGAAAAATAATTGCACAAGGGAGGAAAGTATGCAGTTTGTAATTACAGCTTATGACGGGGCAGGGATGCTTGAAAAGAGAATGGAAGTACGTCCCGAACATCTTGCCAACATGTCGAAGATCAAGGGAAAAGTATTATGTGCAGGCGGACTGCTCGATGAAGAAGGAAAGATGAAAGGCTCCGTGATGGTGATGGATTTTCCTTCAAAGGAACTCTTTGATGAGTATCTTGCATCTGAGCCTTATATCAAGGCAGGAGTCTGGGAAAAGGTCACGGTTGAGAAGATGAATGTGGTGCTTCTCGACGGCGAAAAGTACGTGCAGAAATAATTGAAAAGACAATCGGGCAGTGAGCGGAAAATCTTCGCTCATTGTCTTTTTTAATGTCAAAAATACAGATAAATTAACCAATATCAAAATATATCGGCTTTTACCGTTCTGCTAAGATCAAAATGAAGAAAAAACTTGATAAACAGGAGGAAAAAGCGCATGAGCAACTGGTGGAAAGAATATCCATGGCGTATGATTCAGCCGAATTTCCGTGAAATCGACACAGACAATTTTGACGAAGACCGTTTCATTGAAGAACTGAAATCATTTTCATGCAATGCGGTCATGCTGAATGCGGCCGGTCTGATGGCAGGCTATGACAGTGAACTCGAAGATCATGTCAGCAGCAGATATATTGACAATTTCGATCTGAAGCATCTGGTGGACAGATGCCATGAAAACGGCATCAAAGTGATCGCCCGTACAGATTTTTCCAAGATTCCCGAATCCGTTTTTGAAAGACATCCGGACTGGGCATACAGACATCCGGACGGAAGCGAGCTGAATTACAACGGCTATGTGCAGACATGCTTACTCGGCGGCTATCAGGCAGAATACATGGATCAGATCCTGGAAGAAATGTTTGCGAAGATTCCGTTTGACGGCATCTACTGCAACATGGGAAGCGCAACCGGCTATATCGTTGACTACTCGATGAAGCGTCACGGTCCGTGTCAGTGCGATACCTGCAAAGCAGCCTTCAAGGCAAAGACAGGCATGGACATCCCCACTGAGTTAAGACCGGGTGACAAGGCAAGCATGATCTACTTCGGCTTCCAGCAGGAGATCGCTTCTGCCCAGAAGAAGAGAATCACTTCACTTCTGAAGAAGATCAATCCTGATCTTGCTTATTGTTCTGTTGATTATTCCCGTCAGGAAGCACATACAGACTTTGGTGCAGAGCTGCCTTCCTGGCAGTATCAGGCATCTTCGGCTGCCCGCATGATGAAGGGAATGGATGTGGAAGCGACTGTCGCAAATGTTGACTTCATGGGCTTCCCGTACCGTCATCCTTCCTGCACAGGCGCTCTTCAGGAACTGCGCTTATGGCAGACACTCTCCAATTTTGCAGGCATTGACTACTATGTGATCGGCCGTCTTTATGACAAAGCAGATCAGAGCACATTTGAAAGAGTGAAAAAAGTCTTCGCCTATGCAAAAGAACATGAAGATCTCATATACAGCGTCAAGAGAGTTTCCGATGTACTCCTTGTCAAGGATTCCTATATCATCCCCAATCCGGAAGAAAGAGGCTGGGTCAGACTCTTGACGGAAAATCATATTTACTTCGATGAAACATTGATGGGCGGACTAATGAAGAAGGATCTCTCAGCTTATAAAGCTGTCATTCTTCCTTCCAAAAACCGTCTGCCGGAAATGATGCAGAAGAAGCTCAACAGCTATGCAGAAAACGGCGGCATTGTCATTGCATGCGGCAATACGGTGAAGCTGGAATGCTGCGGGATTGAAGAAGCAGAGAAGACGGACAGAAACTGCGAAGGTGCAATGTTCCTGTTTGATGAAAAGGATGAGGAAACATTCACTTCATTTGCAAACCGTAACTTATTGATCACCGGCAAGGAATATGAACCGAAGAAATATCAGGAAGGCGTGAAGAAATACGGAGCCTATTGCGAACCCGAACGTTTCGGACCGCCTGAATTATGCTATGCAGACAAGGCTCCGACAGAGCTGCCGGCAATCGCTGTCAATGAATTCGGGAGTGGAAAGGGAATCACGATTCCCTGGTATGCCGGAAGCAATTACTACAAAGACGGCCATGAAGCATTCCGTTTGTTTGTGAAAGATGTTCTTGTGAATATCTGCGGAATTGAACAGGCTTCAAAAGACCTCTCTGAAATGGTCGAAGTCACACATGGCAGAAAGAATGACACCGACATCATTCACTTCGTCAATGCATGCGGTCACTATGGCAACAGCTATTTTGAACCGCCTGTACTGAGCGATGTCACAGCTGAAATTCCCTGGGAATACAAATCGGCAGTTGTCGAAAATCTTGACTGCCCGGGCAACGTCGGATACAGCATCAAAGACGGAAAGCTGCAGGTTACTGTACCGAAACTCGGCTTCCATGCATGTATCACAATCAGAAAAGGTGCGGATTAAAGGAGAGTGAACGATATGACAGTAGCGGAAAAAGTGGCGGCTGCCAATGAGAAAGTCATGGACATCATGACCAACGGCAGACCCGTCTGGATTGATGTCAAACCGGCAATTGAAGCTGTCCCGGGAATGGAGAAGAATCTGATCCTTGTGCCCGGACCCACGATCAGACCTGAAGATCTGCCGATCCCCCTGAAGACAGCGGTCTCAGGTGCGGCAGTTCATGACGGCCTTGCAAAGAATATCGATGAAGCATGGGAAATGGTGATGAGAGGCGAAATCAGAATTGCACCGTCCCAGGATTACAACTGCGGCAATGCCGCATCAAGCGTCATGAGCGCCAGCATGCCAGTGTTTGTTGTTGAAGACAAATACTCCGGCGGCAGAGGATACTGCGTACCTCATCCCGGTTCTAATCCGAGAGTTCTCAGATGGGGAATCTACGGAGATGATGTTGAAGAAAATCTCAGCTTCATCCGCGGTGATTATGCGGCAGTGCTTGGCGAAGCAGTGAGAAAGAGCGGCGGTATTGATCTGATCCGTATTCTTTCCAAAACAGCAGGCATGGGCGATGAAAACCACAACCGTCAGCCGGCCGCTTCCATGGCTCTGGCTCTGGAGCTGGTTCCCTGGCTGCTGGATGTGGATCATCCGGCCCGCGACAGAGTCATTAAGGAAATTGCTGCCAACGACCGCTTCTTCCTGCATGTCATGATGGCAGGTGTTGAAGCGATCATGCAGAGTGCAAAGAAAGTACCGTATTCAACCGTGATGACCGGAATGGGCGGCAACGGCATTGAGTTCGGCATTCAGGTCGCCGGCACAGGCAACAGATGGTATACGACAAAGGCACCGATCATCAAAGGCATTTTCCTCAATCCGACCACAACCGAAAAAGACCTCCTGGGTTATCTTGGCGACAGCTGTGTCACGGAAGTCTGGGGCCTTGGCGGCATGAGCGCAATTGCCGGTCCGTCTTATCTGCGCATGACCGGCGGTACATTCCGCGATGCAAAGGAAAGAACAGAAAAAGCACGTCAGGTATCACTTGGCGAACATACATTCGCACCGGTACCGTGGGATGACTACAGAGGCTTCCCGGTCGGTGTCGATATCAGAAAGGTTGTCGGCAAGAATGTTCTGCCGATCAGCCACGGCGGATCCGCTCTGAAAACAGGTGGCCAGGCAGGAGCTGGCGCAGCGGAGCTGCCGATGGACTGCTTCCGCAAGGCAGTTGAAGGACTCGCTTGCGAAGTGAAAAAACTGGAGGGTGAGTAAAATGCAGGTCTTTGTGAAAATTCAGAAAAACAGATATATCGACTCACTGGAAACACTTCAGCAGACAGCTGTTCTGAATGAGCAGGAAGGAATTGAAACTGGCTATGTCGGAATGGCAACTGCAGTCTTCAAGGAAGTCATCGAAGAGATCGGACTCAGCACGGATGAAATCCAGGCATGCAGCGAAGCGGATTATGTCATTGTCGCAAGTGCCGAAAGCAAAGAAGCTTTCAAAAATGCAGTGAAGGCAATCACATCCGATGAAAAGAAGGAGTCTGAAACGGAAGAAAAGAAGTATTACGGCTCCATTTCCGAAGCTGTAAATGATCATCCTAGGGCAAATCTCTGTCAGATTTCCGTACCGGGCGAATATGCGCTTGCCGAAGTCAGGAAGGCACTCAATGCAGGACTTCATTGCTGTGTATTCTCCAACAATGTTCCGCTTGAAGATGAAAGGGAAATGAAGGAGCTTGCCCGTGAAAAAGGACTCTTATGCATGGGCCCGGATTGCGGTGTTGCCAATATCAACGGAAGCGCACTTGTTCTCTCATCCATCAACAACCGCGGTCCGTTCGGAATTGTCGGTGCTTCCGGAACAGGTATCCAGCATGTTGCGGCAATTCTTCATGAAGCAGGCAGCGGTGTGTCACAGACCATCGGCACCGGCGGAAATGATCTCAAGGAACCGGTCGGCGGCATCACGATGTTAATGGGAATCGATGCTCTCGAAGCGGATCCCGAAACAAAATACATCATTCTGATTTCCCGCAAGCCGGCTGACAGCGTTCTTGAAAAGCTGCTCGCAAGAATCCGTGAAATGAAGAAGCCGAGAGTCGTCTTCTTCATGGGCTGCGACCGCGAAACAATTGAGGAGACCGGTTCAATCTATGCATCAAATCTGGATGACTGTGCTTTGAGAGCACTGGAAATCATCCATAACGATTATTCACTCGGCAGCCTTGAAGAACTCAAGGAAATTGCAAAAGAAGCTGTGAAGGATATGGCTCCCGAACAGAAATATGTCAGAGCTGCTTATACCGGCGGCACATATCTTGATGAAGGAATGCGCACCATGTGGGAAGCAACCGGCGGTATTTATTCCAATGCGCCGCTGTATCCGGAATACAAGCTTGAAAGCGGAAAAGAAATCCAGGCTCATACGGCAATTGACTATGGCGAAGAAGAGTTCACACTCGGACGACCCCATCCGGCCATCGATGCCAGCATCCGCAAGCCTGCAATTCTCAAGGAAGCAGCCGATCCGAGTACAGCCGTGATCATTCTCGACTTCATCCTGACCCCGCCCGGCCATATGGACCCGTGCGGATATGTCGTGGATGACATCAGAAAAGCACAGGAAATTGCGGCAGAGCGCGGCGGAAAGATTGCGTTTATCGCATCGGTTCTCGGCACAACAGCCGACTGGCAGGATATCCACAAGCAGGAAGCTGAACTGCGTGAAGCAGGCGTCTATGTCTGCCGTACCAATTACAGAGCAGCGCTTCTTGCGTCCGAAATCATCAGACTGAGAAAGGAGATTGCCTGATATGAGCGATGTTTCAAAGATTCTGAATCTCTTCAGATCCGAACTGATTGTAGTCAATGTCGGTCCCCGCTCCTTTGCGGAAGTACTTGAGAAGCAGGGATATGAAGCTGTGCAGGTTGACTGGAAACCGGCAGCCGGCGGCGATAAGAAAATGCAGGAGCTTCTCGAATACCTGGGAGGCTATGAATGATTGTTCTCGTATGCAATGTCGGCAGCACCTCTCTGAAATTCAAACTCTATGACATGCCGGAAGCACGTGTTCTGGCAGTCAGCGGAATTGAAAGAGTCGGCTCCGATCATGATGCAATCTTCCGTTATGAAAGATGTGCAGATGGGAAAAAAGACAGCTTTGAAAAGGGTGATATCCCGACATATGAAAGCGGCATCCGTCTGTTCCTGGATTATCTGACATCTTCTGAATACGGCGTGATTCAGGATGTAAAGGAAATTGAACGGGTCGGATACAAGGCAACACTTTCAAAAGGACATCTTGGCGTTCATGAGCTTGATGAAGAAGTTCTCAAAGGAATGGAAGACTGGATCTCCCTGGCACCGCTTCATAACCGCGCCTATCTTTCGGCAATTGAAGTCATGCGCTCCTTCTTAAGCGATGCGAAGTTCATCGGCTGCTTTGAAACAGCATTCCATCAGACCATTCCGATGGGCAGAAAGATCTTCGGTGTTCCGTATGAATGGTATGAAAAATACGGCGTGCAAAGACTTGGCTATCATGGCGCATCCCATGGCTATATTGCCGATGTGCTGAACGAAAAGAATCCGGAATATTCAGCGATCAGCTGCCATCTTGGCGGAAGCTGCTCAATCTGTGCGATTGAAAACGGAAAGAGTGTTGATACAAGCTTTGGCATGAGCCTTGAATCGGGTCTGATCCATGCCAACAGAGTCGGCGATATGGACACATCCATGAGTTATTTTCTGAAAGATGAAGGACTTTCCGATGAAGAAATTCTGCAGGGACTTCAGAAAAAAGGCGGACTGCTTGGTATTTCAGGTGTTTCAAATGATCTGCGCTATGTCATTGAAGCGGCTGAAGAAGGCAATGAAAGAGCAGCTCTTGCGGTGGATGTATTTGTAACAGGCATTGTCCATTACATCGGCGCATTTGCGATGGATCTTGGAAAACTGGATTATCTTGTCTTTACGGCAGGGATCGGTGAACATTCCGATTACATCCGTGAAAAAGTCTGTGCAAAGCTGAATCTGCTGAACAATCCGGAGCTGGCAAGCCTTTTTCCATCGCAGGGTCA
>CAMVGT010000038.1 GCA_947167125.1 uncultured Erysipelotrichaceae bacterium | reverse complement strand
ACCAACTACATCCTGAGTCGCACAAGCCCCTTCGTCGTCATCGAGGCCGATGAATGTACATGGCCATACAGCATATACCGCTTTGCGTTTCCTGCTTCATCAAGACGGTACTGTCCGTTGTAGCACATGAGCGGATAATGGCTCAGTACCACAGTTCTTTTATTGTCACGCAGCTCTGCATAGTCTTTGATCCACTCAAATTTTGTGCGGTCAAATTCTTTGTCATCAAGGAAATATTTGTCATGATTGCCGATGATCAGGTATTTCTTCCCGTTGAGTCTGTCCAGAATCTCATTGGCTGTTTTGCCGTTCATGAATCCGAAGTCACCAATAATGACCGTTTCATCATTATTCCGTACTTTTGAATTCCACTGGTCAATCATGTATTCATTCATTTCTTCAATTGTTTCAAAGGGTCTGTGATCCATTTTGGAAATCAGACTCCTGTGCCAGAAATGCAGATCGGAAATGTAATAGCGCATTTTTAACTCCTCCATTCCTGTATAAGTATTATTTCATAAGTTCCGATATCTTCTGAAGAAAATAAAATTCTTCCTTTTTTATCAGGAAGAATCAGAATTCATTTCTTTGAAAAGCAGCGGACGGAAGGCACTTCCACAAGCCTGTAAAGCAGGAAGCCGATCGCTGAAGCAATCACAATCGAAACACCCGCATTGAACCATGCACTGCCCGGGAAAAAATACTGAACGGTCTGCTGGACCGGCATACCGGCAAGATAGACCGAATATGAATAATCGCCAAGACTGCCCAAAGAATCAGATACCTGTTTCTTCGCAAATACAAGACAGCTCAATACATACGGAAATCCGAAAACCATATAGAGATCGAGACGATGCAGCGCGCCGAGAATGAATCCGCAGAGAATGGAAATCCACATCCACGATGTCTTCAGAGGAATCTGATCTGCATAGACGCAGAATTCAGCTCCGGCAATAAAGATAAACAGCGGCCGGTAATAGCCGTTATAGGCATAAAGCATCTTCGGCTGTATGATCAGAAGAATCAGCACAGCCGGAATCAGGAAACAGTTGATCACTTTCAGACTCTTCTGATTCAGCCATTTCAGTTTACAGACAATATAAATACCGGCATAGCAGATCATTTCCAGTACAAGCGTCCATAACGCGCCGTTGACCATGGAAAGCGGCGCTTCTTCCAGAACACCGGGAAGCTGGTAGCGGGGAATCATCAGCAGATACAGAAAATACGACCATGTCTTTGATGACATGAAATATTCCTTCAACGGAAGAACAGTAAGAACAGGACCCATCACAAATACAGTTAGTAACATGACAACGATAAATGCCGGATAGATCCGGATCAGTCTCCCCTTCCAGAACTGTTTCCCTGTCTTCCCCTTCATCAGTGATTTCGCAATGAAAAAACCGCTTGCGAAAAAGAAGAGCGTTACGGAAAGAGCGCCGAATGTCATCTGCTCAAGATTGAAAATATAAAACGGATCGGTACCGGTACCGGTAATCGACCATGAATGGCTGAATATCACCAATAATGCCGCAATGATTTTTAAAAATCCAAGGTTGTTGGAGCGGCCTTTGAAATCAGAAATGAATCCGGAGTTCTGCATCAGAATGTCTCCTGTAAGTATGCATATCAATTTAACAATTCAGAATTTATAGGACTGTTTCAATCACAGCCGGCAGCTGTTTCATACAATCGCAGCGGTACTTTGCATCGGGTACATCGCCGAATCCCCATGACACAAAGATAAACGGAATCCCGGCAATCCTGCAGCATTCCCCGTCCCTTGCCGTATCGCCGACATAGACAGGATGCTTCAGATCATAATCCGCCATCATCTTTTTCAGATTGTCCGGCTTGTCGAGTCCGTTATCACCGAAGCATAAATGCCCTGTGACATACGGTTCAATCCCGGCATAGCTCATGACCGCTTCGATATATCCCCTGCCGCAGTTGGAAAGAATGAATAATTTATATTCTCTGCTTAACAGTTCAAAAGTCTCTTTCACATCCGGATAGAGACCGGTTCCGTTTGTGCGGATTTCATCATTTTCCTTCTGTTCCATCACTTCCGTGATTTCCCTTGCCTCTTCCAGCGGCAGCGACGGCAGGACCGCCATTGCCCAGTCATCCATTGTCTTTCCCATCAATGATCCGGCAAGGTCCGCATCCAGCAGACAGTGCGGACAGTCAAGACTATCCAGATATCTGTTCCATGAGGCAATAATGGCATTTGTGCTGTCTGTGAGCGTTCCGTCGATATCAAAAATAATGGCGTCTGTTTTCATAAGCACCTCGATTGAATCCGGCAGAATTTTATCATGACTGACAGAAGCAGGCAAACCGGCAAAAAGAAAAACCTGCAGCGCTTCACTGCTGCAGGCTGTCCTGAATCAATCAGATCTTTCTTTCCTTGTGCATTAAGGATCTCAGATCGATCCCTGCGGATGCGAGCTTCTTCATGACTGCTGCCATGTAGACATTGGCATCGCTGTACGGGCTGTGTTCGCCGATCGCGACATCCAGGAAATCATTGTAGCTGGAGTTGACATGTGTTTCCCAGTGTGTGATTTCTCCGTACATGTTTGTACGGATGAAGAAATCTATCTGTATCTGATCACAACCGCTTCCGGTGCCTATGGCCTGTTAATGACATGGCTGATCAATGACATGAAACAGACGCCGAAGGAGATCATCGCGATTCTCAAAAACCTCTTCACCATCCATTCTTTCCGCCTGTCCTGATGATTTTCTGCAATCTTTTTTCACAGTTTTCATTTTTTATCAAAATTGTGAAATATTCCGCTATAATGCAGTTAAAGGAATATGCACTGCATACATCATAATAAGGAGATCATTATATGGCAGCTGGTAAGTTTGTAATCAAAGAAACCAAAACAGGACTCAAATTCAACCTCAAGGCATCCAACGGCGAAATCATTCTTTCTTCCCAGGTCTACAAATCCGAAACTTCCTGCAAGAACGGTATCGCGTCGGTCATCAAGAATGCACCGTTAGCGGCGATTGAAGTGCAGACAGCGGAAGATTACAAGACTGAAAAATGTCCGAAATTTGAAATCTATGAGGACAAGGCAGGAGAAACAAGATTCCGCCTGAAGGCAAGAAACGGCCAGATCATCGGCGTTTCCGAAGGCTACAAGGCAATGAAATCCTGTCAGAACGGCATCGCTTCCGTCATCAAAAACGCGCAGGAAGCAGTCACTGTCGCAGAAAAAGAATAATCACACCAGACGAAAAGAACCCGGCGGCTGCCGGGTTTCTTTTTGTTTTGCTTACCTGAGATATTTCATCAGCGACCTGCCGTATGCAGGTGCTTCAAGATGGAAGTTATCGGCAATTGTCGCACCGATATCGGAGAATGTATCGCCTGTTCTTAACAGACCGCTTCCTTTGAAGGAAGGACTGTAGATGATTAAGGGCACAAGCTCTCTTGTATGGTCTGTCCCCTTCCATGTCGGATCATTGCCATGGTCGGCTGTAATCATCAGCAGGTCATCATCCTTCAGATACTGCATCAGGATGCCGAGCTTTTCGTCAAAGCGTTCCAGTTCTTGGGCATATCCCTGCGGATTTCTTCTGTGTCCCCATTTGGCATCGAAGTCCACCAGGTTGACAAAGCAGTGGCCATGGAAATCCCTCTGTGCGGTTTCAATTGTCTGCTCCATGCCATGGACGCTGGATTCTGAATGCATTGCTTCGGTGATTCCTTCTCCGGAGAAGATGTCATTGATCTTTCCGATGGAGATACTGTCCAGATCAGCGTCTTTCAGGCTGTTTAAGACAGTTCTTCCGATTGGCTTGAGTGCCAGATCATGCCGGTTTGCCGTGCGTACAAACGCCCCTGCATGGCTTCCTGTGAAGGGTCTTGCAATAACGCGTCCGACTTTCCATTCCGGCTTCATTGTGATTTCTCTTGCGATCTCACAGCAGCGCAGCAATTCATCGAGTCCGAAGGTCTCTTCGCTTGCGGCAATCTGCAGAACAGAATCAGCCGATGTATAGACAATCATCTCACCGGTCTTCAGATGTCTTTCTCCCAGTTCATCCAGAATCTCCGTGCCGCTGGAAGCCTTGTTTCCGATCACGCCGTGACCGGTCCTTTCTTCCAGTTCTCTGATCAGATCATCCGGGAAGCCGTTCTCTGTGAATGTGATGAATTTTTCCTTGATATAGAGACCCGTCATCTCCCAGTGTCCGGTCATCGTGTCTTTGGAATTGGAATGTTCCTGCAGTTTCAGATAATAGCCAAGCGGGTTGTGTACCGGCGGTACGTGGCGGATGTGCTTGAGATTGAAGGTGCCAAGCTTCTGCAGATTGGGCAGATTCAGAGAATCCACACTGTCTGCGATATGGCCGGCGGTGTCAGCGCCTTCATCATCATACAGATCGGAATCCGGTGCACTGCCGAATCCCCAGGAGTCGATGACGATGGTAAAGATGCGTCTGTATGTTTCGCTATTTGTCATGATGAAGTTTTCCTCCTTTCGCACCGGGATGGAATTTCCGGTAGCCGTCAAACAGCTGTGAGTCCGCAACATGGGTATAGATTTCTGTTGTGGAGATATCGGAATGTCCGAGCATTTCCTGGATGCTTCTGAGATCCGCACCTCCCTGCAGCAGATGGGTCGCATAGCTGTGTCTCAGCTTATGCGGCGTGATATGTTTTTCAAATCCGAGCTCTTCGCATTTTTTATTCAGCAGCAGTTCCACAGACCGTTCCGTCACAGGTCTGCCGAAGCGGTTGAGAAAGAAGAGCTGTGTTTTCTTTTTGAGAAAAACCGGACGGACGGTATCGCGGTATTGTTTCAGAATCGATACGGAGCCTTTGGGAAGCGGTACAATCCGCTCTTTATTTCCCTTGCCGAGCACCCTGAGCCTTCCGGTATCAAGATCTGCACGCTGCAGTGTGATTCCGACCGCTTCGGAAACACGCAGGCCGCAGGAATAGATCATTTCCAGCAATGCATGCTGCATGAGCTGCTCCGGCACATGATCATCAAACGATCCCATCAGTCTTGAAATCTCATCAACCGTGCAGTAGACGGGAAGCCTCTGCTTTCCTCTTGAAACACGCAGGGAAACGGAAGGATCCTTTTCTCCGTACATAAAGGAAAGATCATGATGGAACGAGCGGATGCTGGCAGCCATTCTTGCAAGGGTGGAAGAAGATTTGTCACGGCTGCTTTCGATGATGAAGTCCTGCAGATCATGGGGTTCGATCTCTTTTGAATCCTCAATGCCTCTGTCATTCAGCCAGGCAAGATACTGCTTCAGATCTTCCGTATAGGAGATGACCGTACGCCGGCTTTTGCCGTCATTGATCTGAATATGAATCAGATACTGCTTCATCGCTTCTTCCAGATTCATTTTTCTTCCTCTTTCAGAAGGGTGCTTGCCCTGACGAATGCTTTGGTTCCGAGCTGCCTGTTCAGATCAGCCATGATCTCCTTGACTTCCTGCTTTGCATATTCCTTTTCATCAAACAGATTCATCTGGGAAATATAGAACGAATCGTTTGTGAATTCAGATACGGAAATACCGAGAAGGCGGATCGCCTCCCCCTCTTCCCAATGGTCATCAAACAGCGCCATGGCCTGTACAAAGATATCATCCGCACGCCACAGGGGCTGTTCGCTTCTGCGGGAGCGGTCCGCATTGCGGAAGTTGTAATAGCAGATTCTCAATGAAATGCGGAAGCCTGCTTTGTCGCTTTTGCGCAGACGCTCGGAAAGCCTTCTGCTGAGAATCCGGATGAGTCCCCGGATTTCATCGTAATCGGTAATGTCTTCCAGGAGTGTTTCCGAAACGCCCATTGACTTACGGTCGCTTTCCGTCTCAATCACGCGGCTGTCATGGCCGTTGGCTCTTGCCAGCATTTCATCCGTATTCTTTCCGAATACAGGCCTCAGCGCATTGATATCGCGGTAATTGGCAAGATCTCCGATGGTGCGGATATTCAGCTCCTCCATAAGCGGAAGCGTTCTTGCGCCGACCCCGCGCATATCGCTGATCGGCAGCGGCCACATTTTATCCGGCACATCGCGGATTCTTAAGACCGTGATGCCCATCGGCTTCTTCATATCGGAAGCCATCTTGGCAAGAAACATATTCGGTCCGACCCCGATTGAACACGGAATGCCGGTTTCATTGAGAATCCTTCTCTGCAGCTGCCATGCAAGATCCAGCGGCTTTGCGAATTTCATGATCGGTTCGGTCATATCGGCATAGCATTCATCAATGCTGGCCTGCTCGATCTGATCCGTATAGGATGAAACAATCGAGATAAACTGCTGTGAGAGTTCCCGGTACCAGGAATAGTGGCCGGGAATCACAATCAGATCGCGGCATCTGTGCATCGCCTCCGAGATCGGCATGGCCGAATGGACGCCGTATTTTCTGGCTTCATAGGAAGCGGTTGAAACAACCGAGCGGCGGGTATTGCCGCTGATCGCGACCGGCTTGCCTTTCAGAGAAGGATCCAGCAGTTCTTCCGCGCTGGCAAAGAAAGCGTTCAGATCGATATGGAAATAGATTCTGGACATCAGGAACGGTTCCTTTCAAGCAGTTCGCGAGCGGCCGCAAGGGAAGATCCGGTGATCTCACCGCTGGCAATCAGCGCCAGCTGGCTGACAAATTCTTCTTCATCCATTTCATGGACACTTGTGCGGGTATGGGTTTCATCATCCGCTTTGGCAACCAGATAATGGCTGTCTGCGCAGGCTGCCACCTGGGCAAGATGGGTAACCGCAAAAACCTGACAGGAAGAAGAAAGAGACTTCATTTTCCTGCCGATGGCAGTGGCCACAGGACCGGAAACACCGGTATCGATTTCATCGAAAATCACGGTCTGAATTCCCTGCAGACGCGTAAAGATTTCTTTGAGTCCGAGCATGAGTCTGGAAAGCTCACCGCCCGAAGCAGTCGAGGAAAGAGGCTTCGGCTCTTCGCCTTTGTTCATGGAAATCAGGAATTCAACCCGGTCGACGCCTGTAGCGGAAGGATCCTTATCCGTGATCTGTGTCACGAATGCGGCATGATCCAGCATGAGATCTTTGAGATTGCGCGCAATCAGTTCATCCAGCTCATGGCATCTCTTATGGCGCACATTGGAAAGTTCAGCTGCTTTTTTACTGTACTTCGCATAAGCCTTATCGACTTCCCGGTTTTTCTTTTCCAGATATTCCGTACGGTGGGTGATCATTTCCACCTGGCTTTCCATTTCATCGCATTTTTCAAGGATGTCATTGATTGTGCGGCCGTATTTCCGCTTGAGCTTCTGAATCAGGAAAAGGCGTTCTTCAACGGCGTTGATGTCTTCTTCGCTCATATCATTGGAATCGCGGTAATCCTTCAGCTGCTCCATCGCGTCGCTCACCGCATAATAGGCGTCATTGACGGTTTCATATGCACTCTGTCCGTTTTCATCTTTCAGAGCGGAAAGGATGGAGCGCAGTTCATACAGAGAACCGGAAACCTGTTCATCATAAACAGCGATGGCGCTGTTGAGTTTCTGCATGGATGCCTGCAGGCTGCGGTACTGCTTTTCCTTTTCGGAAAGCTCCTCGTCCTCGCCTTCCTTCAGTTCCGCATTGCGGATTTCTTCAATCTGATAGGTCAGGAATTCCAGATCATTTTCATTGTATGTTTCTTCCAGCGCCTGATCGCGTTCTTTTCTCAGGCGGTCATATTCGCGGTATGTGCTCTTGACTTCATCAAGCAGTTCATGATCGTTCAGGAATTCATCCAGAAGCTGCTCATGATTGGCTGTCTGCAGCAGATATGCGTTGTCGCGCTGGCCATGGATATCGATTTCGTATTTCAGTACATCGCGCATCAGAGAAAGCGAAACAGTTCTGTGGTCAATCCGTGCCGTGGATTTGCCGCCGGCGAAGATTTCGCGGGTGATGACGGTTTCCCCTTCTGTTTCAAAACCGGCTTCATTCAGAACCGAAAGGGCATGGGAATCGCTGCTTAAATCGAATGTTCCTTCAATGATTGCCTTTTCCTTCCCTTTCATGACAAAAGACGCGCTCGCCCTCTCTGCCGCAAGCAGCGAAATCGCGTCGATCATAATGGATTTTCCTGCGCCGGTCTCACCGGTGAATGAACTGAATCCGTCATTGAATTCAAGATTCACTTCATCAATCAGGACAAAATTGCGGATATACAGGTTTCTGATCATAATGTTTTTTCTTCCGGATCTCAGCTTTCCTTCAATGCCTCATTGAGGATTGCGGAAAGATCGAGATGCATTTCCTTTCTGAGCTGCCCAGTGCTGCCCTGTCCGATATATTCATCCGGAAGTCCGAATCTCCTCAGATTTATTTCAATTTTTTCATCGCAGGCGTATTCCAGAATCGCCGAAGCCAGTCCGCCGGCCTTGATATCCGACTCATAAACGATCATCCGTTTCTTTTCTTCGGCCAGTCTTTCAATCAGTGAAGTGTCGATCGGTTTGAGGAAACGGCAGTTGACTACCGTAACGGGAAGGCTGTTGACACGGATCTTTTCCGCAAACGCGTCCACGCAGTCGCCATATGTTAAAATGCATACTTTGTTTTCGGGCTGATCATTGATGCATGTCCAGGATCCGATCTCAAGCACATTGCCTTCATAATCCTGTGTATTTCTGACAATTCCTTTGGGATAGCGAATTGCGAAAGGATGATTCTGCGCAAAGGCTGTCACCATCAGGTCCCGGGCCTCAGCCGCGTCTTTGGGCTGGGCAATGATCAGGTTGGGAACCGGCCTTAAAATGCCGTAGTCAAAAATGCCGTGATGGGTTTCTCCGTCATCGCCGACCAGTCCGGCATGGTCAATGCCGATCACGACCGGCAGATCCATCCGGCAGATGTCATGATTGATCTGATCATAGGCGCGCTGCAGGAAGGAACTGTAAATGCAAAGGAACGGACGTTTGCCGCTGGCCGCAAGAGCCGCCGCAAATGTTGCCGCATGTTCTTCCGCGATGCCGCAGTCAAAGCTTCTTTCCGGGAATTTCGCGAAGAATTCGCGCAGTGAGGATCCGGTCATCATGGCCGGTGTGATCGCGATAATATCCTGATTCTTCTGCGCAAGCTGTTCAAGTTCATCCGCGATGGCCCCGCTCCAGGAAAGGAAGCCTTCCGGCACGGAAGTCAGCGGCTTTCCGGTTTTGATATCAAACGGTCCGACGCCGTGCCATTTGCCTTCGCGGTCTGCTTCGCACGGCAGATAGCCTTTGCCCTTCTGGGTGATCACATGAACGACAATCGGTCCTTCATGCTGGGCGGCCGCTCTTAAAACACGGACCAGATCGTGAATATTGTGTCCGTCAACCGGACCGATATAGTCGAGATTGAATTCTTCAAACACACCGCCGTCAATGACGATATCCTTGACCGAATCCTTGAATGCCTTTAATCCGTAATAAACAGATTCACCGAATGTATTGCCGCGCAGGTTATGCTTCATGCCTGCTTTGATTTTGGTATATGTTTTGGAACTTCTGAGTCTTGAAAAACCGGAAGTGAGTGCTCCGACATTGCGGGAAATCGACATCTTGTTGTCATTGAAAATAATGACCATCCGTCTGCGTTCGCTGCCGATTTCATTGAGCGCTTCCAGCGCCATTCCGCTCGATAAAGCGCCGTCCCCGATCACCGGCACCACCTGGTAATTTTCATCATCCAGATCTCTTGCGACCGCCATTCCCAGCGCTGCTGAAAGTGATGTGGAGCTGTGTCCTGCTTCCCAGCAGTCATATTCGCTTTCCGCCCGCTTCTGGAAGCCGGAAAGACCGCGGTATTGACGCAGTGAAGGAAACCGGTCTGCTCTGCCGGTCAGGATTTTATGTGTATAGCATTGATGTCCGACATCAAAGAAAATGCGGTCTTCAGGCGCATTAAAAACATAATGCAGGGCGAGCGTCAGTTCGACGACGCCGAGATTGCTGGCAAGATGACCGCCGGTTTTTGATATATTTTCAATCAGAAAATGACGGATTTCCCCGGCCAGTTCCTCCATTTCGGAAACAGTCATATATTTGAGAAAATCCGGATTTTTGATGCCGTTCAGATTCATGGAAGCCTCCTATTTCGTACGGCTGCGGATCTTTGCGATCAGTTCCGCCATACCGCAGGAATCAAAGCCCCTGAAAGAAGCTGCGTCCGAAATGCATTCGTCATACAGCCTGTTCATCAGTGTTTCTGCTTCTTCTATCCCCAGAAGTGTGACACTTGTTACTTTTCCGTTATCAGAATCGGAAGTGCTCTTTCCGAATTCTTCGGGTGTGAGTCTGACATCCATGATGTCATCCTGGACCTGGAAAGCAAGACCCAGCTTTTCCCCCAGCTGATGCCATCTTTCCTCATCCTCTGCATGTCCTGCAAGATTGCAGGCAATCATAAGCGGAGCGCTCAGCAGGCATCCGGTTTTAAAACGGTGCACATTGACAAGCGCGTCCCAGCCGGTAACCCCCATCGTTTCCGACATATCCAGATCCTGTCCGAGAACCATGCCGCCGGCTCCTGCCATTTCGGCTAAAATCCTGATTGCGGCTGCTTTGACAGACGCGTCACAGTCCGCTTTCGACGCGGTTTCAAACGCATATGTCAGAAGTCCGTCCCCGGCAAGAATCGCGGTCGCTTCATCAAACTGCTTATGGCATGTCGGTCTGCCTCTGCGCAGATCGTCATTGTCCATTGCAGGCAGATCATCATGGATCAGAGAATAGGTATGAATCATCTCCAGAGCAGACGCAAACGCATCGCCTGCACGTTCATCCATGCCATATCCCTTAAGTGCTGTATACAGCAGCAGCGGACGGATCCGCTTGCCGCCTGCCATTAAGGAATAGCGCATCGCTTCGCGCACTCTGCTTTCAGGAAGCAGATCAATTTTGCTGTTAAGAAGCTCTTCAAACATTTCCATCTGCTTCACCGCCGTTTTCCGCAAGCAGGTCGTCCACCTGCTTTTCAAATTTCTTCAATGTCTGATCGCAGGATCTGACCAGCTTCAGACCTTCTTCAAACAGCTTGATTGTTTCATCCAGCGGCTGCTGGTTGCTTTCCAGCAGACGTACGATTTCTTCAAGCCGGGACATCGACTGTTCAAATGTCATTTCTTTCTTTGCCTGTGCCATCCTGTTCCTCCGCCGCATTCACTTCCGCATAAATGGTGCCGTCTGACACCCTTACGGTGATCGCATCGCCTGAAGCGACCTGGTGAATGCTTCTGATTGTTTCATTTTTCTTTGCCGCAATGCTGTATCCCCTGCTCAATACCTTCAAAGGGGAATACGCATCCAGCAGTGCCGTATTCTTTGACAGCAGATTGCGCTGTGCATTCATCGCATAAACAGTTCTGTTCTGCATCTGCACTTCATGGCGCTGAATCTGTTTTGTATAATCTGCAAGATCCTTTTTGACATCGACTGCCAGCCGGATCTGTATATCGCTGATCTTTTTCTCCTGCACCTTGACGCTTTCACGGATGCACGCCCTGAGACTTGATGCCGCTTCTGTGAGCTGCTTTCTTTTTGCAAGGGTCAGGTTTTCCTTCCGCATCAGTTTATCGCGCAGATAATCCAGCTTCAGAGCCTGGTCGCTGTAAAGCTGTTCGGGTCTTGCGAAAACCGGACGCTGTGTATTCCGGTTCAGACGCTGTCTTTCATGCGACAGACGGTTCAGTGTGCTCTGTCTCATTCTGACAAAGCGGTTCATCAGATCCTGTCTGACATCATGAATATCCGGGAATGCTGTCTCAACTGCGCCGGTCGGTGTATTGGCGCGCACATCCGCCGCAAAATCGGCGATTGTAAAATCGATTTCATGTCCGATTCCGGTTACGACTGGCGTTTTGAGATCATAGATGCATCTTGCCAGCGCTTCATCATTGAAGCACCATAAATCTTCGATCGAACCGCCACCGCGCACCAGCAGGATCACCTGATGGCCGCCTTCATCCGCTTTTTTCAATGCTTCGATGATTTTGGGCGGAGCGTCAAGTCCCTGTACCGGAGCCGGATATTCGGTAATCCTGGCAACCGGCCACCGCTTGCGGAATGTGATCAGCACATCTTCCCTTGCGGCAGTATTGTTTCCGGTGACAAGCGCGGCATCCATCGGATACAGCGGCAGTCTTTTTTTATGCGCTTCATCAAACAGTCCTTCTTTGGAAAGCTTCTGCTTGAGAAGCTCGAGCTGCTGATAAAGATCGCCGATGCCGCTCTGCTTCATGGCCGTTACAACAATCTGCAGAGCCCCCTGCTGCGGATAGACCGAGCAGTTTCCCCGGACGATGACCTTCGTCCCGTTCTGCACGGGAAAGGAAACCTTCCGGTTGGCACTGGCAAACATGACGCAGTTCATCGACGCGTTTGCGTCTTTCAGTGAAAAATACCAATGTCCGCTGTACGGCTGTCTGAGGTTGGAAATCTCTCCTTCCACAAGAAAACCGGTCAGCACCGGATCGCTTTCAAGCGACTGGCGGATATAGCTGACAAGACGCGATACACTGACAACTCTTCTTTCACTCATATAATATCCAGAACGCTGTTAATCAGACGGTATGTCTCCTCATCGCAGTATTTCTTTGCCATTTCGACAGCTTCATCGATGATGACAGCCGCTTCGATCTGCTTGAGATCGAATTCAGCGCATCCGTTCAGAAGGATCGCTCTTTCAATATAGCCGAGTCTTTCATAAGACCAGCCTTCCTTGAGCACCTGCCCGATATAGCCGCTGTAGCGCTTTTCGTTTTCCACTGCGGTATGGATCACCTGAAGGAAATAGGGATCAATCTCCTCCGGTTTCATTTCATATTCATTTTCAATGAGTTCATTCAGATCGCGGTTTACCAGAAGATACTGATAAACAGTAATCATCGCTCTTTCTCTCTGTTCGTGACGTTTCATGTGATTCTCCCTCGATATTCTAACATAAGCATAAAAATGTGGAAACTTTGCCATCCGCAAATTGTCTGTTAAAATATTCAACATGGACAATGATACGACAAAAATGCCTTATTTCAAGCGGTTATTTCTGCATCTGGAAACGGTGAATACGCACCGTTATGAAGTGATGAAAAACTGCTTCGCCTGCGGACTTTACGAACAGGGACTGACCCATGATCTTTCCAAATACAGTCCGCAGGAATTCAATGTATCCGTACGCTATTTCCAGGGTACAAGATCCCCTTATATGTACGAAAAGGAACACTTCGGTTTTTCCTACGGCTGGCTTCATCACAAAGGCAGAAACCGCCACCATTGGGAATACTGGTACGATATGATCAACGGCGAATGGGTGCCGCTGGAAATGCCTTTCCCCTTCCTGGTGGAAATGGTATGCGACCGGGTTGCCGCCTGCCGCGTCTACCAGAAGGAAAAGTATACAAAAGCCAGTGCCCTGGAATACTATCTTTCCCGCAATGACAGACTGTATATGCATCCGAAAACAGCAGAATCTCTTGAAGCGATTCTCAAAGATATATCCGTAAGGGGTGAAGATGCTGTATTTGCGGATTTAAAGAAACAGATGAGTGAATACAGAAAACAGCAGAAAAGAAAACAGAAGCATGTCTGACACGCTTCTGTTTTTTTAATATTAAGCTTTCTTTCTGCTGTATGCGGCAACTGTAATGAAGAATGCGATTGCCAGCAGCGCAAGGAACAGGATCAGCGTCAGGCTGTGACTGCCGGTGAAGTCATACATATAGCCGACTGCCATCGAGAACAGCGCGTTGGCAATGGAACCAGCCATTGAGCAGACCGGATAGGTTCTGCTGTAGTTTTCTGCTCCGAAGACATCCTTTGCCATCATCGCGATCGCGACTGTGCCAAGCGCATAGGCAAGACCCATACATCCGGCTGCCACAAACATCATGAACGGCGCGCGGATCAGAAGAATGGAAGCGATGCCGAAGATGACTGCCACGATGTAGGACAGAATCGAAATCCGGGATCCGAATTTATCAATCATTGCGCCGAGAACAATCTTGGAAGCGGTGTTTGTAATCATGCACACAGACAGCATTCCCGCACCGACCGAAGCAGCCATTCCATAGCTGCCGGAAATACCCGGGAAGAACTGAGGCAGCGATGTGCTGCCGCAGCAGATGATCGCAAAGACAATCACCATCGCAAACAGCAGACCGTTCACGGAACCGCTGCCGGCAGCGGAAGCGGAAGTTCCCGCAGTCACTTTTCTTTCTCCGAGCGGCTTCATTCCTTTTGTTTCAGGCTTTAAGGACGGCAGGAACAGAATGGAAGGAAGATTGAAGATCACCATGACCAGGGCAATAAAGAGATAGCCTGTGCGCCAGCCGTTTGCCTGAATGATACCTGATACAATCGGTGAGAAGACTGCACCGGCAATACCGGAGAAGCTCATGGCAATACTTGTCGCAAGACCGTTGAAATCGACAAACCAGCTGTTGATCACGGTTGTGACAAGCACAAATCCGGTAAGACCGCCGGCAAATCCGCGGATTGCGTTGAGAATATAAAGCAGCACAATGTTATTGCACATCGACATCAATGCTGTGGAACCGGCCACAAGAACTGTTGCCGCAATCAGAATCGTACGGAACGATGTTTCCTTAATGACCTTCGGCGCAAGCAGACCTGCTACCGCAAAGACAAGATTGCAGATGGTCAGGGTCAGCGAGACACTGCCGGTCAGGATTCCGTAGTCTTCGGCAATCGGTGTGAAGAAGAGCCCGGCAACATTTGTACAAAGACCGACATTGGTACCGAGCAGACCGCACATGCCGAGGAGAATCAGAATATAGCGAAAGCTGAATTTCTGTATCATGGATGAACTCCTTTTGTTTACATTAAAAGAATAATCAATGACTGAAGATATGTCTAATGCTTATAATAACTATCGTTTTATGCCTCCAAGGCATTGACGAATTCGATGAATTTCTTTACTGCGTTGCTCTGTACTGCCGATTTTTTCCATACGAGAAAAATATCGGAAGACAGCGGCGGATCCAGAGGCAGTGCCTTCATTTCATATTCATCCGTCATCGGCAGACTGCTGTCAATGACAATCGCAGCGCTGTCTGTACATGCCGCAATCACACAGGCATTGTTTCCAAGATTGCAGATATATGGGCTTTCGATTGTCTCACGGTCTCCATACCATTTTTCAAAAACACCGCGGATTTCGCTTCTTGCCGGCAGCACAAGCGGGATCCCTTTCAGATCATCCGCAGTGATACAGTCCTTTTCCGCAAGCGGATGTGTGGTTCTGACTGCCGCGATCCACTGCTCCTGTTTCTTCAGGCGCACAAATGCATAGCGCTCCAGGGAACCGGGTTCCAACAGAAGTCCGATGTCGATCAGTCCTGTTTCCATCTGATTTCTGATCGCATCTGAATTTTCCGTATAGAATTCAAACTGAACATCCGGAAACTGTTCATGAAAAGCGGCAGCTGCCTTAGACAGCAGTTCCATTGCCTTCAGTTCGCCGCATCCGATTGATACAATACCGCTGACCTCTTCATAGCCGCCGGAAAGATCCGCCATTGTTTTATCAGCCAGTGACACAATCTCTTCCGCTCTCTGTTTCAGAAGCCTTCCGGCATCGGTCAGCTCAAGCTTCCGCTTTCCCCTTTCAAACAGCGCTGTTCCGGTTTCTTCTTCAAGATCACTCAGCTGTCTGCTCAATGTCGGCTGGGTAATATGCAGAACCGAAGCTGCTTTTGTAATGTTTTCTTCCTGCGCAACCGCAAGAAAATAGCGCAGAACCCTTATTTCCATATAATCAACCCCATTCTTCCAAAGACGGAAACATACGTTCTGTCACATTCCGGAATGTCAGAAGATCAGCGTCGATCATGATTTTTGCCCTGCCTTCTTCATCCTGTTCAAAGGACATGCAGAATTCTTTGCCTTCGTATACGCATATCAGTTCGCATGATGAATATGCATCCTGACCCTGAATACGGAAATAGTCCGCATGCCTGATTTCGATACCGGATTCATTGAGATCGGCATAAAGATCTTTCAGATCATAGCGCTCAAGACTGATCAATGTCCTGAATGCGATGTCACTGTAAGAACTTCTGCCGCGGTTTCGTTTCCATCCTGTCGTTTTCATATGAATATTTTAAAAGCAGCGTGCACTGATGTCATCCGGAATCGGTGTCCGATATCTATTACTGAATCTGTTTCAGGATGTCTTCAACCGCATGGAAACACAGCTTAAAAACTGATGTACCTGATTCATATATTCCTTTCCTGCAGAAAAGAAAAAGAGACTTCACACGGAAGTCTCCTGCATGCTTATTTGATGGATTCGCCGCTGTTTTTGACCTGAACGTCGTGAGCGCCGCCTTCGACGATACTGACGGAAGATACAAGTGTGATCTTTGCCTTCTGCTGCAGTTCGGGAATGGTGAGAGCGCCGCAGTTGCACATTGTGCTTCTGACCTTGAGGGTTGTCATTGCGACATTGTCCTTGAGGTAGCCGGCATACGGAACATAGGAATCGACGCCTTCTTCAAAGGAAAGCTTCTTTCCCTGACCGAGGTCGTATCTTGCCCAGTTTCTTGCACGTGCGCTTCCTTCGCCCCAGTATTCCTTGACGGTATGTCCGTTGACAACGAGCTTTTCGCCCGGAGCTTCTTCGAAGCGTGAGAAATATCTTCCCAGCATGACGAAGTCTGCGCCCATCGCCAGAGCGAGTGTGATGTGATAGTCATATACGATGCCGCCGTCGGAGCAGATCGGTACATAGACACCTGTTTCTTCAAAATACTTATCTCTTTCTGCAGCGACTTCAATGACGCTTGTAGCCTGTCCGCGGCCGATACCCTTTGTTTCACGGGTGATGCAGATGGAACCGCCGCCGATGCCGATCTTGACAAAGTCAGCACCCGCGTCTGCCAGGAAGCGGAAGCCCTCGCCGTCGACAACATTGCCGGCGCCGATCTTAACGGTATCGCCGTACTTTTCACGTACCCATTTGATTGTGCTTGCCTGCCAGCAGCTGTAGCCTTCGGAAGAGTCAATAACCAGGCAGTCGACGCCTGCGTTGACAAGAGCAGGTACACGTTCCTCATAGTCGCGGGAGTTGATTCCTGCGCCGACGAGGAGTCTCTTTTCATCATCGAGCAGTTCGTTCGGATTTGCCTTATGGGAATCGTAGTCCTTGCGGAATACGAAGTAAGCCAGGTGATCATTTTCGTCTACGATCGGCAGCGCGTTGAGCTTGTTGTCCCAGATGATGTCATTGCATTCGCTGAGTGTATTGGAAGTGGAAGCTGTGACCAGCTTTTCTCTCGGTGTCATGAAAGTCGCGACTTTTTCATCTCCGCTCATGCGGGAGATTCTGTAGTCTCTTGATGTCACGACGCCGAGCAGTTTTCCGTTGGCTGTTCCGTCATCGGTAACCGCCATTGTGGAATGACCGCTTTCCTTCTTTAATTCAAGAACTTCATCGAGAGTCATCTCCGGTGTCAGGTTGGAATCGGATACGACAAATCCTGCTTTATAATTCTTGACTTTGGCAACCATCGCGGCCTGTGAGGCAACGGATTGAGAACCGAAGATGAAAGCCATGCCGCCTTCTTTGGCAAGTGCGATGCCGAGTCTGTCTCCGGATACCGACTGCATGACAGCCGAAACCATCGGGATGTTCAGGGAAATCGCAGGTTCTTCCCCTTTTCTGTATTTGACCAGAGGCGTTTTCAATGAAACGTTGTCAGGAATATTTTCTTCAGATGTATAGCCGGGAATGAGCAGGTACTCACTGAATGTATGGGAAGGTTCGTTATAATACTTAGCCATGCGTTTCCTCCTTGAATTTTAAACATTATATCAACTTAAAAACAGTTGTAAAGATCCTTAATCAGCTATGTTTCTGTCCATCTTAAGAATGTTCATGGTATAATCACACGGAGACAGGAGATACGTATTATGCGACTGAAAAACAGTTACTTTTTTACCCTGAGGGAAAATGTCAGGGATGAAGATTCCGTCAGCTCCAACATGCTCTGCCGTGCAGGCTATATTAAAAAGAGCTCCGCCGGAGTCTATATGATGCTGCCGCTGGGATGGCGTGTGATGCAGAAGATTGAAGCGATCATCCGCGATGAGATGGAAAAGGCAGACAGCCAGGAGCTTCTCATGCCGGCTCTGATTCCGGAAGATGTTTATGTATCAAGCGGAAGAAGAGCAGGATTCGGTGCTTCGATGTTCTCGCTCAAAGACAGAAAAGGACAGCCTTATGTCCTCGGTCCCACACATGAAGAACTCTTTGCGATGGCTGCGAAGATGCAGATCCGCTCTTATAAGGATATGCCCTTCTCGCTCTATCAGCTGCAGACAAAGTTCCGCGATGAGCCGCGTCCCCGCTACGGACTGATCCGTGTACGCGAATTCATCATGAAGGATGCCTACACATTCGACAAGGATGAAGCAGGACTGGATGAATCCTACAGGAAGCAGTTCAACGCTTATAAGAACATTATGGACCGTCTGCATCTGCACTACAGAATCGTACGTGCCGATACCGGCGTCATGGGCGGACTTCTTTCCGAAGAATTCCAGGCACTTGCCCCGATGGGAGAAGATATCCTCGTATTATGCGATAACTGCGGATTCTCTTCCAACATCGAAGTTTCCGCCGCAAAACCGGAAATCGCTGAAATCGAAGATACACTGGAAGAAGTGACACTCGTTGAAACACCGAATTCCAGAACCATTGAGGAAGTTGTCGGCTTCCTGAACAAGGATGTCAAAAAGTTCGTCAAGACACTGATCTACAATGTCGACGGAACTCCGGTTGCCGTTATGGTCAGAGGCGACCGCGATGTCAATGAAGTCAAGCTGAGAAAGCTCTACGGCGCAAATGAAGTTGAGCTTGCGGATCCGGAAACTGTCACAAAGGTGACACATGCGGAAATCGGCTTTGCCGGTCCGATCGGCATCGACTGCGAACTGGTGATGGATGAGGAAGTTTCCCATATGTTCAACTTCGTCACCGGCGCAAACAAGACCGGCTACCATTATACAGGCGTCAACCAGCGCGATTTCAAGGCAGACAAGGTTGCGGACGTCCGCAATATCCAGGATGGCGATATCTGCCCTGACTGCGGCGGCAGA
Organism: uncultured Erysipelotrichaceae bacterium; assembly: GCA_947167125.1. Classification (GTDB taxonomy): domain Bacteria; phylum Bacillota_I; class Bacilli_A; order Erysipelotrichales; family Erysipelotrichaceae; genus Bulleidia. The sequence goes on along the minus strand of CAMVGT010000038.1, from coordinate 4,050 downwards.
GTACACTTCGCCCATGGCATTGAAGTCGGCAACACATTCAAGCTCGGAACCAAGTATTCCAAGGCTCTCGATCTGCAGTATCTTGACGCAAACAACCAGCTGCAGTATGTCTGGATGGGAAGCTACGGCATCGGTCCGGCACGCGCAATGGCTGCTCTTGCGGAGCAGAATACAGACGATAACGGCATCAACTGGCCGAAGGAACTGGCTCCTTACCAGGTCGCTGTCGTTGTCATCCAGATGAAGGATGAACAGCAGGCAGAGGCCGGAAACAGGATTCATGATGCTCTGCAGCAGGCAGGAATCGAAGTTCTTCTTGATGACCGTGATGAAAGACCGGGTGTCAAGTTCAAGGATATGGAACTGATCGGTATCCCCTACCGCATTACAGTCGGCCGCGGCATCAAAGACGGAATGGTTGAGCTGAAGCCTAGAACCGGCGAAAGCAGAAACGTTCCGGTTGAAGAGATCGTTGACGAAATCAAAAAACTCTTCTGATCCAATCAAACGAAGACCTCAGATCACTGATTGATGATCTGAGGCCTTTTTCATTTATTCGGGAATCCGGATTGTCGCGGCTGTGCCGCCTTCTGCAAGCGCCTGAATGCTGAGTTCCGCACCCGACATCAGTGTCAGACGCTGTCTGACATTTTCAATGCCGACATGCCTTCTTCCGTCTTTTTTGATGATGCCGGTATAGCCGACACCGTTGTCGCGGACCGTGACAATATGATCCTTTCCTTCTTTTCTCGAAGAAATGATGATCCTTCCGCCGCTCATTTCCCTGCAGCCATGACGGATCGCGTTTTCAACCAGCGGCTGAACGGTAAATGCAGGAATACGGAAACCGGTATCCTGAATGTCATAGATGATTTCAATCGAGTCAAAGCGCAGTTTCTCAAGATCTGTATAATGATTTACCGCTTCCAGTTCATTTTCAAACGGAATCGGTTCTTCAATATAGCGCTTTTCCAGTGAATTCTGCAGATACAGGCGGAAATGTTCCGTCGCCCTTCTTGCCTCCAGAGGATCATCATCGCAGAGATAATAAATCGTATTGAGAACATTGAATACAAAATGCGGTTGGACCTGCCTGATGAGAAGCGAGATCCGGTTCTTTTTCAGTTCTGTTTCCTGATGGCGCAGATTCATTTCCGTTTCGGTGATGTTATTGACATAGATCAGCAATAATGACAGTGTGCTCAGCGGATACAGCATGCGGATGCCGGGATTGATCAGATCTGAAATCAGACTGCATGCCATGATGAACATCATCGCAAAAATGACAATTCTTCTGTTTTTCCTTTCCGGATGGCGGAAGATGATCAGAGATTCCGCAATAATCTGCACGAGGATCAGAAGATCCGGCACCATATACAGCGGGCCGAATACAATCCTGAAATCCGTTTGAATCATAAATATGCAATGCGTAAAAAGATTTGAGATGACAAGCAATGCATTGACGATCGTGACAGCCATCAGAAACACGACATAGTTCCTTGTGCCGCTGATGGCGAAGACATTGCTGATGCCGTCTGTATTGAGATAGCTGATGAGCATCAGATAGCTGAACGATGCCGTCAGCAGTTCAACCGTTTCCACCGCGATAATCATGATCCTGACCGCCGGGCCAGGCATCAGAAACAGCAGCAGCGAAATCAGCTGCAGAGCGGATGTGAGCATAAAGCAGCCGACAACGCGCCTGAATTCTTTCTGCGACTGCGGTTTTACCGAGCTGAAAGATGTATGCAGAAGAATAAACAGAAGAATCAGGGAGATGACAGACAGAACAAAATTTACCGTATATTCATTCATGGCTGCCTCCTGATTCCAGTGACGGATATTTCAGCAATGCATGTGTATTGCGGCCATAGTCCGCAAACAGCCGAAGTGAGGCGCCGGGAATTCTCGTCAGCTGCAGGCAGATATGATTGTAGACATCAAATGCCTGATCATAGTCCGCATCCTCTCCGCGCGAGGGCGATATCACTTCAATGCAGTTGAGATCCTGATCGCGGAAAGTATGAATTGAAACATACGGTTTGGTGCTGACATGGCTGAGACAGCTGCCTGCCGCCTGTTCCACAACCGTCATCAAAGAATGCACAGGAACCTGGAAATTCCTGATTTCAAAATTCTTTTCAAACCGGACATCCGGACGCAGAATCTGCACCAGACGCATCAGATGTTCCACATGTTCTTCTTCCTTTTCAAAAGGAATCAGTTCGGATGAATCGATTTTATCAATATTGCCGCGCAGATATTCCGAAAGTTCGGAAATCGCATACTGGGCTTCTTCGGGATCCTCCTCGCACATCTCTTCAATGTCTTTGAGAAGATCCAGCACAAAATCAGGTGAGATCTTTGTCACCATCAGTTCATAGCGGGTATTGGCAAGCTGCAGCTGCGTCGTTTCCATCTGCTCCTCCACAACCAGCAGGAAGTTCAGATAGATCAGCAGCAGTTCAAGAACGGTAACCGGATAGCAGAATGCGATGTCGATAATCACAATATCCAGAACCGCTGCCGTCATCATCAATAATCCGAATATAATAATCTTCCTTCTTAACGAAAGATTGACATCGCGGTGCCTGAGCACCAGAACAAACAGCGGTATCTGCTGCATGAACATGGTGAGATCGGTCAGTACCGCACCGGGTCCCCCTTTCCATCGGTAATTTCCGTCAATTGTAAACAGAATGCCGGTGGCACTGTTGGTCAGCGCCAGCACAATGACAACCGCTCCCAGCAGCAAGGAAACAATAAACAGAACTTTTTCATCCCTGGAAAATTCACGGCGCCCGTTGAGCTCTTTTGTAAAGTAAATCAGCAGCAGCGTATAAATCAGAGCACCGGCAATATAAGCGGCAAGATTTCCTGCATACTGCATGAAATACATAAACGGATCAGCGCTTCCTTCACACACCCACGCCAGCAGTTCGCCGCCGATGGTGACGGCTGTAATCACAAGAACACAGAGAAAAAGCGTGTTCTGGGAATCTTTCGTCCGTCTGAAAATCTGTGAAATGATCAGTGTGATCAGGACAACAAGGCAGGAGAAATCGATCGTGATGTTGAGGGCGCTCATATTCATGAACCCATTCTACAACAAACAGACAGTGGCTGATAAAAGAAAAAGTGCCCTGCGCGATGCAGAGCACTTTGGTTTGCGATTAACCGAGGATGTTGAACTTTGTCTTCGGTGAATAGCTTGTATGGAGCAGTGCTTCAGCGAGTGCGCTGCCCGGAGCTTCCAGGAAGTCGCTGTACAGCTTCTGAATCTGTACGTTGTCGCTGGAAACTCTGAGTTCCATTAATTCGTCCTCATCATACAGAGCCTTCATACGGAGTTCCTTATATCCGTAGCCAAGCTTGCCGTTCTTGATCCTGGACGGGATGATGGACTGACCGCCGCCGTTGATGCAGCCGCCCGGGCATCCCATAACTTCAATGAATGTGTACTTGGATGTTCCTGCCTTGACTTCTTCAAGAAGCGGTTTAGCAGCTGACATGGAGGAAGTGATTGCGATCCAGATCTTTGTGCCGTTCAGATCGATTTCCGCTTCCTTGACGCCTGCCATACCGCGGCATTCAACGAAGTCAACCTTTTCAAGCTTCTTGCCGTCGAGCTTCTGCTTGACAGTTCTGAGCGCAGCTTCCATAACGCCGCCGGTTGCGCCGAAGATGACGCCGGCACCGGTGTAGTCGCCGAGCAGGTCTTCATCGAATGTGTCGTCTTCCAGTTCATCCCAGTCAATGCCGAACATCTTGATCAGACGTCCGCATTCACGGGTTGTCAGGACTGCGTCGACATCAGGATATTCTGCTGTCTTGCATTCCGGACGGAGAATTTCTGTCTTCTTTGCAATGCAGGGCATGATCGATACAACGAAGATGTCCTTCGGATCGATACCCTTGTTCTTTGCCCAGTAGCTCTTGCAGATAGCGCCGAACATCATGTGCGGGCTCTTGGAAGTGGACAGATGCGGCAGCAGTTCAGGATATTCGTATTCGATGTACTTGATCCAGCCCGGTGAGCAGGATGTGAAC
>CAMVGT010000037.1 GCA_947167125.1 uncultured Erysipelotrichaceae bacterium | reverse complement strand
TTCCCCCTGCCCTGTGAGCAATGACGGGACATGTGATCTGCGGCGGGAAGACATCATCGAACATCTGATTTCCTGCATATGCCGCCAGGATAACCGCAGCGATGATCAGAATGCATCCAATCATCAGATACGGATGGCGGCGATGTTTCTGCAGCGTATAAGCAATATCCGGTTCTTCCTTATACCGGTAATACAGTTCGGTGATCCGCATCAGATAAAACGGGACAGCAAAAATTCCTGCGGCCGCAAAAACTGCTGCAGCATTTATGCACACTGCCAGCAGACAGAAGCGGTTCATTCCTTCCGCGCTGTTTCCCAGAAGAAACAGCGGTATTACAAGAAAAACCAGCACCAGCAGGATCACGATCATTCCATATGTCAGAAAATAAGCAAGATTATGCCTGAGGTAGCTTTTCCAGTTTTTCTTCATCAATGCGCGGGATTCTGAAAGCGATTGTTTTACCGGAAGATCCTTTAACAGGACTCCGTGCAGTGAGAACAGATTGGCTAAACCGAGGAGTGTAAAAAACAGAATGGCTGCATTATACAGGGCATTGTAGACCGGTGTCGTCTTAATCACCGAAGTAATGAATGACGGTATGTACAGTCCGTTTGTAAGTGAGATTGAGAATCCGAATCCCAGGATCGGGGCAAGCAGCGCGATATACAGCACAATGACGATTCCGGCCGGGCAGAAGAATCTGCGGATCTTCACGAAGCTTTCCTTCATGCATTCCCATACCGTAAATTCTTCCTGTTTCAGCCGTTTTCCGCTGAACAGGATCATTGTATTCAGATCAAATGCCACATACAGAAACAAAGAAACCAGCGCCATCACAATCAGCAGGATTCCCTGCCAGGTTGTAAACAGGAACAGGAAGTCACCGCTGCTGACTGCCACTCTTCCGGTTGAATGCAGCGTCCACCGCATCGCTGCTTTCAGACCGAACAGAAGAATTCCCAGCATCGCCTTTGATACGATCTGGTATTTCATGATATCCGGTATTGCCTGCAGATACGGCAATACCCTTTTCCGTCTTTGTTTTCTTTCCTGTTTCATCATTCAGCCTCTCCGACAGGTATTGTATCAAATCAAAGACACACATGGGATACCGGTATATGAGCCGGACAGAATATGAATCAGAATCTGCTTCCTGTAAGCCGGCAATCGCGGGGTGTATTTCTGTCAGCTGAAGCTGCCTGCCATGCGCAAGGCATAATCAATCGCATTGACAAGACTCAGCTCATTGCTTGTGCCTTTGCCGGCATGGGCAAAATCGGTGCCGTGGTCGACAGATGTGCGGATGATGGGAAGACCGAGGGTAATATTGACGCCTTCGACTGCCTTCCATGTCTCTTTTTCACGGTCATATACAAATCCGATTGTCTTGGTTGGGATATGTCCCTGATCGTGATACATGCATACCATGATGTCATACCAGCCGCCCAGCATCTGTGAGAATGCGCTGTCGGCAGGAAGCGGACCGATGGCATGGATTCCTTTTGCCTTCGCTTCATTGATGGCCGGTATGATCTCATCGATTTCTTTGCTTCCGAAAAGTCCGTTTTCCCCGGCATGCGGGTTCAATCCGCAGACGCCGACTTTCGGATCATCGACACCAAGATCCCTGCAGGCTTTATAAGCCAGTTCAATCACTTCAAGAACCCTGTCCTTCTTCACCCTGTCGCATGCCTCTCTTAAGGAAACATGGGTTGACACATGAACGACACGGAAATCATGGTGGGCAAGCATCATTGTGTATTTCTTTGTATGCGTATATGCGGCATAGATCTCGGTATGGCCGTCAAAGTGCATTCCTTCTTCTGCAAGTGCCAGATTCATCGCTTCCTTGTTCAATGCGTTTGTCACGGTCGCATCGATCTTCTTTTCCATTGCCAGTTCAATAACCGTGCGCACGGACTCAAAGGCAGCCCTGCCGCCTTCCTTTGAAACTTCGCCGGTTTTGAAATTCTTCACATCTTTGATCAGATCCAGATGGTATACATCGATGGTGCCGTGTTCAAAGAGAGCTTCATTCACATCTTTGATGGGATGGATGGTGATTTCCGGATGATGAACAAACATCTTTGCCTGTTCCAGTATCTTCGCATCCCCGATGACAAGCGGACAGCAGCGCTCATACAGAGAAGGATCGCTTAATGCTTTGACTGTGATCTCAGGGCCGCTGCCGGCCGGATCGCCCATCGTGATGCCGATGACCGGTCTTTTTTTCATAACCTTTTTTCCTCCATCTGTTTCTGCAGATCTATAAGCAGTGCCTCATCCCCGAATCCTCCGGACTTTGTGATGAGATACCCCTTTCCTTCATGATTTGTGTATTCCGCCAGCACAGTACCGGGTGCCGGTTCTTTTATTGGCTTCAATGTTTCAATGCCAAGCGCTTTTACGCATCCAAGAAGCGTGTCCCCGCCGATGATCATCAGTGTCTTATGAATCTTCTGCCGGATCAGACAGGCACAGATCTTTCCCATATACCGTGAAATACTTTCAGCAATGTTTTCTCCCGTGCCGTCTTTGGAAACAGTGTCATCCAGCGTATCGATGATGGCAACCGGTGTGACAGCCTCCTGCAGGAAGGAGCTGACAAACTGTTCCAGATCTTTGTCATCCCACTGTCCATGGAGAATTCTGTGTACAGGCAGATGCATTCTGCATGCATCCCGCTCCTGTGCATACAGCAGTTGTTTCAATGTTACTTCATTCAGGGAGCCGGACAGAACGAGCAGCTCTTTATATAATCCTTCGCATGGATCTGAACTGTCTGCTTTTTCAGCATTTGCCGGATACTTTTCCGATAGTCCGGCACAGCCTGCCGCTATCAAGGGTCTATGAACATCCGCAAAGATCTTTGCGGCAAGCCGTTCCATTTTTTCTTCACTGACACAGTCATATACCGCAATGCCTTCACCTTCTGTATTCAGACATACAGATACATCTGCCTGCTGATGGATCAGACGGTCAATCCTGCTTTCGGTTACAGGATTCAGGACATCCTTCGCAAAGATGCTTTCTGATAAAGGCAGACCGTTGACATAATGGATGCCGTCTTTTGTGATCCGGTTCATTTTCGGCCATGCCGGCACAAAGAATAATGTCTTTTCTCCGGAAGCTTCAAGCAGTGCTGTCAGCTCCGCTCCCACATTGCCCCGAAGTCCGGAATCTGTTTTCTTATAGATACGCCTGAAACCCGCATTCATTCCTTCTTTTGCAAGATCATATACAATCCTGTAAGCCTCACTGCTTTTCAGATGTCTTGTGCCGGTATTGATCACAAGCACGTCTGTGCTGCAGTCTGAAGGAATTCCCGTATTATGAACAAGTACACTTACATCATATCCTTTGACAGCCAGCTGAACGCCGGTATCCAGGGATCCGGTCAGATCATCCGCAAGAATCAGCAGTCTTTCATTTGTGTCCTTCATACAAAATCTTCCATGAATCCTTCTGCATCAAACTGCAGTTCATACGGCTCACTGAGGATTTCAATCTGAGGAATTGTCTTCAGTGTTTCTGCCAGAGGTTCGGAAACCTCGAATTCATTCAATGACAGTGTGTCATGGATTCTGACAATCCTTGCCTTTGCATAATCGATCCGCGGACATGTACGGACAGCAGTACGCAATGCGTCATAATCATTTTTCCTGTAGAACGGGATCTTGCCGCCGTCAATCATCAGATTCGTTGTGACATTTACCCATGTACTCTGCCAATCCACGGAATTCAGGCATCTGGAAGTTGTAATATCCGCGAGTCCCAGTCCGCATGCATTATGATGGGTCTGTTCGCTGAGTCCTCTGATGAACAGACGGCGGGTATGGAAATCATCCTTGAAATACGGCATGAAGCCTCTTCCTGTCACATTGGGATCTGCGCCTTCCCCGGAGATATCCTTGCCGATGCGGTCAATGACCAGCACATCGATATCATCGAACAGAAAGCGCGGAAAACGGCGTCTTGCGGCTTCCAGCAGCTCTTTGTCTCCCTCAATGATCTGATCCTTCGGATACACCCTGAGTTCTGAGATCTGATCATATGCATTCTGTACGGCGCCGACCGCAAATACCACATTCATCTTTTCCAGAAACACTTCTGCGGAAGCCGGGATATTCTTTGCGAAGGTGTCAAACCCAAGCATATGCAGAGCTGAACAGCCTTTATGCTTGGCCAGTCCGATTGCCATCATTTTCAGAAGACCGCTTTCATGTTCGCCCTTGAAGTCGGTATGCGGCTTGACTTTGTTGTATATGACAATGCCATCTGCTTCATATGCATAACGGTCGCAGTATACAGCTGTCTTTGCGTCATCATTGAGATTGCCGATCTGCACGGCATCCATGGATGCCAGAACCGGAACACCGATGGCTTCTTCCGTGATTCCGTATCCGTTCAGGATTTCAAGATTTCCTTCTGCGGTTCCTCCGCCATGGCTTCCCATTGCCGGAACGATAAAAGGATCCGCACCCCATTCCTTCAGCTGATCGCATATCGTTCTCACAATCAGAGGATTATCGGGAATGCCTCTGGAGCCCACCGTGACAGCGATCCGCTTCCCTTTTGTTAGTGAAGCATAATCATGCTTTTCGAATTCCTGTTTCAGATGGGACGGGATATCTTCGATTCTGTCTTTTGCATAATTCTGGCGGATTCTGACCATCTTCGGCAGAACGACATCATCCAGTCCCTGGACCGGAACCGGGATATCCGGAAAAGCAATTGTATGCATGAACTGACCTCCTGTATATCCATGATCTTTCCGGCAATCCGCAAAAAGGCAGCATATCTGTCTGCTGTGTATATTTCTGCAGCTGCTGTATATGTATTCCGGCTTCATTATAGCGTATCGGCAGTACTCACATGCCTGCCGCGCGGCCATTTTAATAAAAAAAAACGCAGCAGTTTATGATGCTCAGCTGCTGCAGTCTTCGATCATTTATTCAGCAGGTACGTACTGCTGTTCTGCCTTAGTGATGCCTTCGCCATAGATAACAGAGAAGTCATTCTTCATGGAAATCGGCGTATAGCCTTTTTCAATATTCTCTGCTGACTTCTTCTCCCAGTCCGCAGTGCCCCATTCTCTTTCGCTGTCATCAGCGATGATCATGTAAGCTTCTGCCTTATAGGGATTTCTCGAATCAATCGTATAGTTCATCATGCTGGTATCGCTTCCGCTGTTGCCGAATGCGAGAACCGGACGCTGGCCGATTTCCTGCTCGATGTAGATGGACTTGTTGCCGTTCAGGTTCTTCTGTACAAATCCGCCTGTCAGGATCAGTTCGTCACCATCCTCATATTTGTAATTCATGTTGGAAGATTCCTCTTCATGTCCGGCCTGCTTGACTTCGAAGTCGGTACCGATGACATGTTCCGGTGTCACATAGTCCTTAATCGGGGAATTTGCGACGATTGCACGTGTTGTTGTACGTTCTGTTCCGCTGATGACATAGACCGTAAAGCCGTTGTCATAGAGATATTTGACAAGTTCGACCATCGGCAGATAGAAGTTGTCGATGTATCTCATGTTGTTGAAGCTCTGTGTCTTTTTCTGACCGAACTCCACAGCATAGTTATAGAATTCTTCGACTGTCATGCCGGCATATGCTTTTGCGAAATTGCGGGCCAGTGTTTCATCCGCCACATAACCCGGCTTGATTGCAGCAGCGACTTCCTTGAGTTCATCGGAGACTTTGTCCGGATGATCATGGAGACAGTACTCAATGAACATCATTGTGTCATAGTATGTGTAATATGTTTCACATGCCAGTGTGCCGTCCATATCGAATACTGCAATACGGTCTTCCACGGGAATAAAATCATTGCTGTTTTCATCTGTGACTGCGGTTACGAAATCGATCAGTTTCTGCTTCGGAGCAGATCCTTCCGACCAGAGAGTCAGCGGCTCTGCAGTGACTTCGCCTGCAGTATCCTGCTCAGCTGGAGCTGTACCGTTTCCTCTTCCGCTTGTAAAGACAACGCCGATCACGAGCAGTGCGATCAGCTCGATAATCGCAAGACATCTCCAGAAATTCAGCTGTTTATTTGTCTTTTCCATATCTTCCTTCTTTCTGTTTCTGAATCATCTCTACAATTATTCCACCCCTTCTCAAAACTGCAAGTTAATTTTTTCCACGAAAGCCTTTTCATCGGACGGATTGTTCAGATCAGACAGAAAATTAATATTTTACTGTTACAGGATCAGGCCTGACAGCTTTCGTGATTCTTTTTTTCTTCCTGTAGATGCGGGCAATGTGAGTTTCTTTTTCTGTGAGGATTGGTATGATTACAGACAGAGGTGAACACATGTACAGAACAGAACGCATTAAGCCGGATGAATTCAGACCGGCAAGATTTGAAAGTGAGCATACAATAGAACTGAACGGTGAAACCATTCCATATAAAACGGTCAGTGAAGACAATGTCTTCTATAACAAAGACGGCAAGCCGGTCGCTTCCATCTTCTCCTATTCCTATTTCAGAACCGATGTGAAGGATGTTTCTTCAAGACCTGTCATCTTTGCCTATAACGGCGGTCCGGGTTCTTCCTCCATCTATGTTCATGCCGGCTTCTTCGGCACAAGAAGAGTTTCCTATGGCGAACCGGACAGACCGAGTGCGTTCGGACCTTATGAAGTCATCGATAATCCTGACTGTCTGATTGATATCGCTGATCTTGTACTGATCGATCCGGTGGGAACCGGATACGGACTGCTTCTCGATGAAGAAGAAAAAGATCAGTTTCTCGGCATTGAAGCCGATGCGGAAGCACTTCTCAATTTCATTGAGGCCTGGTGTCTTAGATATAAAAGAGGATTGTCACCCAAGTATCTGATCGGCGAAAGCTATGGCTGTACAAGAAGCGCCACTGCGGCAGGCATAGCGGCAGTCAATGGAAAGGACAGAGCCTATGGCGTCGCCTTTGACGGCATCGTCATGATCGGAAACACCGTCACTGTCGGGGAATATTTCGGCAGGAACGTTCCGGTGGAGGAAAGTGTCATCGGCTTTCCGACATATGCCGGCGTCAACTGGTATCACAATCATCCTTCTGATCAGAGTGTGGAGGAATTTGTGAAAGAAGCCAAGGCTTTTGCGGATGAGGATTATCTGCTTGCCTTATACAAAGGCGAAGCACTCTCTGAAGAAAAGAAGGAAGAGATCATTGAAAAGGTTTCTTACTACACAGGCGTTTCCAGAGAATACCTGATCGCCCATGGCCTGAAGATTGATGACAATGATTACAGACAGGAAGTCCTGAAGAAACAGGGAAAGGCAGTTTCCCGCTATGACGGCAGAATCACAAGGCCGCTGTTAAGCCCATGGAAAGATGAAGAGAAAAAAGCTTTGTGGGATGATGCGACTGCCGACCGCTATGACACATACTTCTATGCGGCTTTGACAGGAGACATTCTCCCCTACCTCAATGTTACCCTGGACCGCACCTATGTGAACATGACCATGTATTACAAGGACTGGAACAAGGATGTCCAGTTCGGCACAACCGGCGAACATCTGAGAAATGCCATGACGAGAAGACCGGGCATGCGCACCTTCTTTGCCAACGGATGGTATGACTTATGTACCGAATTCGGCCATGTATACTACACCCTTGACCATGCCGGCCTGCCCAAGGACAGAGTCTTTGTCAAAGGCTACAAGTCAGGACATATGATTTACATCGGTGAAGAAAATACACAGGAATTAAGCAGAGATATCCGCACCTTCATTCTCGGCGGAAAACCCGAATAGCCAAAAGAAATCCTCCCGGATCTTCATCATCCGGAAGGATTTTTAAATAGGAAAATGCAGGAACTATTCTGTCTGATTCCAGCCGTACATGCGGTCCAGAATTTCATAGAGCTTTAAAAGCGGTTCATCAATCATGCCTGTATGTTCGCCGAATTCCATGACCTCTGAGGAATCGGATGACTGTTCAAACCCACTGCATCCGTTTCCGTTGGGATCGCCTGTTTTCACAAAGTTCACCCAATGGCCGTGCATGGTTTCGGAAAGCGATCTGTCTTCAGCTGTATAGAGTTTTGAATCTTCCGGAATCACACCGAATGTATAGACCATCTCACCGCTGTGCCAGCAGCCAAGCCGGCCGTTGGTTTTGGTGAAGAAGTATTCCCAGGCAGGCACATGGTTTTCTGTTTCCAGTCTGTTCAGGCAGTAATGGGGATAATTGAAGAACATGGCACCGTAGATCTTTGCCCAGTATTCATCCGCTTCTTTGTCTGTGGAAGGATTGTAAAGTGAAAGCACTTCATCTGCATATTCCCCAAACCAGCTTCTGATTCTTTTTTCATAATCCTTCATCTTTGCATGGGAGAAAATGATGAACGGTCCGCTTTCTTCCGCATTGTATCCATGAATGACGGCTTCTTCATTATGGACTCCCTGCTTTCTCAGGTTATATGGCGTATCGGGAAGAACATAGCCGTCAATTGTGATGTGATGCTGGGTTTCCTGTTCGCCGACGATTGTTTCAGCCGGAAGCTTTCTGAGCTCTTCAATCGAAGAACAGTTATATTTCTTCATCAGTTCATTTCCTGAAGCAAGTGCTTCATCGAACAGACGATAGGAATGCGGAGGTTCAATGGATGAAACTGTTGAACTTTCCAGAATTGCCTTTCTGAATAATCCTTTGGAAAGAGGCGAAACACAGAGCGCGTCGACACAGACCGAACCTGCCGATTCGCCGATCAGTGTCACATTGTCAGGATCCCCGCCGAAAGCGGCGATATTGTCACGCACCCATTCCAGTGCTTTGATCTGATCGAGAAGACCGTAGTTTCCCGTTGTACCGCTGGGAGATTCTTCTGCCAGTTCTTCTGAAGCAAGAAAGCCGAATACGCCGAGCCGGTAGCCCATATTGACACAGATGACCCCGTCTTTTGCATATCCTTCGCCGCTGTAGTCGGCATACCAGGGCTGGCCTGTCTGCAGGGAGCCGCCGTGGATGTAAACAACAACCGGCGCTTTTTCTGTTTTCTCTTCAGGACGCCAGAGATTGATATACAGACTGTCTTCAGAAGCTGCTTCAATATAATTGTCATCAGGTGAGATTTTATAGTCATGATAGCCGACAATCTGCGCAAGGGAACTGAAGATGGGATTGTTCTGCACCTGCATTGACATCGGTGCAAATGTATCGCATTCTCTGACTCCTGACCATGATTCCGGATCTTCCGGTTCTTTCCATCTTCGATCCCCCACAGGCGGAGCGGCATAAGGAATGCCGGCAAACAGTTCAACGCCGCTGTTTAAAACAACGCCCCTGACATCTCCATATTCTGTGGTGACGGTTTCTGTTTTTCCCGGATTCTTTTCAGATGAAGCAGGCACCTGCTTCACAGGAGGCTGTGAGAAAAGGAAAATACAGATGCAGAGGACAAGATATCCAAGAACACTTAATCCCCTTACCCACCAGGGCGCGCCTGTAAGCAATTTAACGCAGGCATAGATCATACCTGCAAGAACAACCGCAAACAGGATCCATCCCATCAGTGTGTTTTTTCCAAGTTCGAGAACAAGGGCCGCAAGCAGACTGATCAGCCCTGTGAAAATCCATCCCATGATATGCATACTATTCTTCTCCCCTTCCGGTTTTTATGAAAGCGGCATTCTCATTATTAAGCTTGCTGCACCGCTAAATGATAACAGATGGCTGTCCAAAAGGAACATACAGATGCTTTCTGATTCCCCCGTCCTGTATATACTCATCATGGTTTTTATCTTTGTTCTGCCCGATCACGAACAGGCAGTGTATGCACCTGTGTTCAGCATCCTGTACCGCTGCGGCGCATGGATCATCGGGGCAGGACTTGTTTTCACATGCCTTTGGGGCAAGGGAAAGAACGGACTTGTTCTCGGAATTTTAATGCTGGTTTTATACCTGAGCACTGCATTCTTTACAATGTTCGGACTGATGGCACTGACGTCTGAATGGGAACTGCTCTGGTATATACATCCGTTTCTGATCATCCCCTGCTGTATCTGTGCGCTCCACTGCAGGAAGAAGAAACAGCCCTGCATTTCTTAAGATTGCAATAACTCCTGCTCAGCTTAGACATAAAACAGGAAATGGTATTAAAATGAAACGAGCCGTGTATACGGCGCAGGACGCGGAAAGCACAGCGCATCCGAAAAGCATTGAAAGGAAACACCTATGAAAAACAAGAAGTTTATTATGATCGGAATTCTGATCGCAGCAGTGATTGCGATTGCTCTGTACCGGAACAATCAGACCAGCTCCTTCTTCAGAGTGGAAAACAAAGATGACAGCACGATTGAAGTATCTGCCCAGAAGGCAGGCGCTGAATCAGGCGGAATGGGATATATCACGATCGCGGAAGGACAGCAGCTCAGTGTCCGCTCCAATATGACAGACGGCAGCACAGTCAAAATCGAAGTACTGCCGAGAGTCACAGACGCGACGACAAAGGTGCTGATGGAAGAAAACATCACCGGAATCGATGCGCAGCACTTTGAACTGCCCGCAGGTGAATATGTCATCCGCTTGACTGCCGAAAAAGGCGCTGAAGGAACGATGGATATCAAGGCCGATTAGTTTTCGTAAAAGACTCCCTTCCTGCATGGAATGGAGTTTTTTGATGCTTCATGAATGATCTGTCGGAACTTTATTAAAGTTCCGGACAGACAGGCATGCATGAAATGCCGAGTGCTATAATACGCTCAAAGAGAGGTTTATTATGCTGGAAGCTTTGATGTCAATGCCCGTATCGATCGGGCTGCTGATATGGATATCGCGGATAAAGAAAAATGATCCGTTTCCGAAATTCACATTTGCCAGACTGCTGATCTTCGGAGTGATCTCCCTGCTGGTATCCGCAGTCATTTCGCTGATCGGCTCAATGATCGTCATTCTGATTCAGATCGGTCCTGAACAGCTCGGGATGCTGATGAATGCCGAAACTGCAGCGCAGGTGATTCAGGGAATCAATGACGCTTCAAATGAGATGACCGTCAGTTCTCTTCTGATCCGTTTTGCAAGGACATTCGTCCTGATCGGTCTTGCGGAAGAAGTCCTGAAGTTTCTGTGCGCTAAGACCGGCATGCGCAGAGAAGGCACGGTCCATACCTGGAAGGATGCCCTGCTGTGCTTTGCGGTTGTCGCAATCGGTTTCCAGATTGCGGAAGATATCATGTATTCTTCCGGCAGTATGGGAATTGCCATCTACCGCGCACTGACACCGTTCCATTTCACATTTGCGGTGATCATGGGCTATATCTGGGGTCTTGGCAAAGTGAAAGGAAACCGTTTCTATACAGTTATGGCGCTGGCGATACCGGCCTTGATCCATGCCCTGTATGATTTTTCCGTCAATCTGCTGAGACGCAGCGATGATTATGCAGTGTTTGCTCTGGCAATGAGTTTATTCATGTTTATTCTGACAGTTGTGATGATCCTGAAACTCAGGAAATGGAACAGAGACGGAAGTCTGGATATTTATATTTGATATTGAAAGCTCCGGATCAGGAGCTTTTCTTCTGCCCGTGATGGATTGCGCAATTCATGATACAATCGTAGATGATTTCCATATACAGGCAGATGTTTCCGTATCTGTATGAATATGCTTTACAAGAAAGGAGCCGCTTATTTTACCCGTTATGATCTCTGAAGATGAACGGGATGTCCTGCGGATATTTATGAATTTTAAAATCTTTGCGGTGAATCTGTTTGTTCCGTTGGTTGTTCTTGCCGTCATCGGCATCATAACCGGAGCGTTCAGAGTGAAAAAGAAGGAATCGATTAAAGGCGAGCTGTTTGAATATTTCATCAAAATCTGGAACGAGGGCGAAAAGAAAAGCGAAGACGGCAATCAGGAATCGTTTTACCGGAAGTTCTTTGATCTGTTCGTTCAGGCTTATGAATATGAGCAGTACAAGGAAAATAAAAACAAGACCAAATACTTCTTTTACAAGGTCCTTGTACTGTTTGTCCTTCTCTCCATTCCTTTCCTGGTGCTGTTTCTGATCACCGGAAAAGAATGGATTCTCAATGACAGCGAATGGAACAATATGTATCTCTACACAGTCATTCTGGTTCCGTTAATCTTTGCATACCTGGTTAATAAATACATCAAAATCAGGCAGTACCGCGAAACATGGTACCGTCATTTGAGAAACAGGCATTATATCGAATGGCGGATTATGTCCTTTATCAAAGATTATGAACTGCTGAAAGCTGGTGCGAAACCGGATGAAACTGTCTCAATCGAATCAATCAAGGCTGATTTCATCAATGATATGAGCGAATACTGGAAGGGAGCGGCCGATGTTTCGCTCGAAGCCGGCAGAGAAGAAAACATCTTTGATGATTTCGGCAGTCTGTTCGGAAAATAATCGTATAAAGATGCGGATCAAAACGGTCTGCATTTTTTATTTCCCGGATTGACTGCAAGACTATAATGGAAGTATTCCACTGAGGTATTGCCATGACTGAAAACGAAAAAAAGAAATCCGAAAACTTTTCCGTCGCTCTCGGGCTGACTGACTATATCAACCCTGTTTTCTATACAATTAGTTCCCTGCTGATTTTAAAGAATATGAAGGAAATGATGTCCGCAATGGATTGGCGCATCTGTCTGATCGGTGTGATTGTATCCCTGATCGGCGGATATATCATTCCGACCGGAAAGCTGATTGTCGGACTCGGTCTCATCCGATTTGTGATGCCTGTTCCGCTGGTTCTGTTTGTCAACAGCGGCATACTCATCACCGGTCTGATCCTGCTGAAAACCGTCTTTTCCCTTTCCGCTGCTGTGACTGCATTGACTGCGGCTGCCGTCATCGCTTTTCTGATCATGGTTGTAAAGAAAACAAAAAAGCTCAATACAGCCGCGGTTCTGACAGGAGCACTTGGATATCTGATGATCTATGCCGCTTTGATCTGCTTCTCACTCAGCAGACATCTGGCTTTGCCGGTCATCATGTATGCTTTGGCCATTATGCTGTTTATTGCATTGGTCATAACCGGAATCAAGGCGGATTTATATGACGCACGGGTTCACTGGTTTATTGAAATCGCCAATATCATCTGTCAGGGATCTGTCGCTCTGGGCACATTCCTTCTGTTTCATTTATTGTAGAAATGATCTGACACAGGCGCTGATGCGCCTTTTTTTGATTGCGGGACAACAATAAAAACCCGGCGCTCTGCGGCACCGGGTTATGCTGACTGTGATTAAAGACGTCTCGGGTCTCTTTCAAGAGTATGACCGTAGCTGACGATATGGTAGAAAAGATATTTCAGCACTGCATAGAAGATAAACGACAGACTGAACGTACCGCCGGATCCGCCGAGCTTCGCTCCGTTTACGGTCAGATTTGCGGCCATGAAAGACAGAACTGCCGCAACCGCAATTCCGATCAGGCCGGCAATAATCTCAATACGTGCAGAAGTCTTCAGGCTGTCTGCGCACTTCTGTGAGAACGGTCTTTCTTCTCTGCATTCTGTAAGTGCGTCCCTGGTTTTCAGTGCTCCGATAATGGTCAGAACCATAGAGGCAAGGCTGGCTCCCAATGCCCCCAGAATGACAGGTTTCAATGCGTCCATTTCGGCCGGTGTCATGGTTCCTCCGCTGATTGTGATCGCACTGTCTGCTTTCGCCGCAAGCTCGGAAAAGCTGCCCGCAAACGCGATGGCCACAAATCCGATTGCCATCATAACTGTGCCGAAGCCCGCAAGTACAATGGCAAATGTGCAGCATCCCCTTAAAAATCCTGCTGTTTTTCTCATAAAATCCTCCTTGGTTTCATTCTACAACCGTATGAGTGATTTCTCACAAATTCTTAACAATTGAAAGTTTTGTCAGTTTATTGGATTTTGGTGAAGACTGTCGCGTTTTCAAATTCACCGACCGGCTCATCCCTTGACCAGATTAACAGACCTCCGTCAATGATGAAGCTGCCCTTCGCTTCTTTTGTTTCACTGAAATTGATCTCTACGGATGTGTAGCCGATCGCGCCGCCTCTTGCAAGAGTCACCGGAATCACATAGGTATCGTTTTTCGACTGGATGGTAAAGGTGTAGCTGTGGATGAGGATAACAACATCGTTCTGGAAAGCACCCTTTACAGAACCCTGGACGCATGGATCGAAACGCAGTTTCCATACAGTGAACTGGATTCCATCGCAGTAGAAAAGAACGGCTTTGGAAGATATACGATCCGGGCATATGTGCTTGATCTGAAGCAGCCTGTGACAATCGGATCATCTCCGAATGTGATCTTTACCATGAGAACCGGAACACTGTTTATGGATCAGAACTTTTCCAATATCAATCATTTCCGCATGGATTTTGAGGCAGATGAAACCGGAGAAAAAATCCCTGAATCCAGAAAGAAAATCGAATCCTTCCCTGATTCCGCATGGATCTTTGCGGCAGTCTCTCTGAAAGAACCTGCCGATATCAAAGGTCTGATGGAAATGGAGAATGATGATCTGTCTGTGGATTATGCACAGGTCTATGCCGGAGATCAGGAACTGACATGCGGAATCAATCTGAATCATGTATTCGCCAATGATCCGGAAGGAAGGCAGGATCAGCTTTCATAGGATGAACTGAAGAAGCTGTTTCTTGCAAGACTTGAACTGCTGCAGTCCGAAGACAACATCTTTACACATAAGCTCGGTTTCAGCAGTGTCAGATCATCCGGTCCCATCATTTACAGTCCGAACAATGCGGCTGAAATGATCCGTGGTTTCAGTGAAGCAGCAGAAAAAACAGAAGGATTCAGAACCAGACATTATTATGTTTCCGGCACAAAAGAAGAAATCCTGAAACTGATGGATATGATGGAAATCACAAACATCAGAATTGTGGATGCCCGTCTTACCAAATAATGAGCTTCACCTTCCACCGTTGAAACATACAGGCTCTCTGCAGTTTCTTCATTCAGCAGGGAGCCTTTCAGGTGATTCATGCGGATTGATCAATGTGTTTTTTCCTGGCGGGTTTCCATGTCCTTTTTGCAACTGCATGCATGATATATGCACTGATGACGGCAATCACAACGACGGAAAGCGTCCATAATGCTTCATTGCCCATTGCCTCCTTCAGGAAGGTAACGGGAATTCCATGAAGCAGATAGATTTCATAGGAGATGGTTCCAAGATACTGAAGCACAATTCCTTTCGGTTTCCGTTTCATTGTGTATGTGTTCAGAAAAAACAGGAATGAAACAGCTGAAAGCATATAGGACGGCACTCTGAGAATCGGAATCATATGTCCTGCCATTGAGACGGCAAAAACAAGAACGGAAGAAATCAGAACCTTCTTATAGTGATGATGGATCCATGTTTCGATGCTTTCTTCATAACATGCCCATGCGCATCCGGCCGGAATCATGAAGACCGTGTCATAGATCCAGAAGAATCCGGGAATGGCCAATATGGAAAAAGCCATAAAGAATGCCGCAAAGCTGAAGCCCGCAGTCAGAATCTGTCTGTCTTCTTTTATAAAACGCAATGCAATGCCAAGGAACAGAATCCATGCAAGATAGACAAATACAAACCATAAGAAAGAGATGCCACTTGCGTTATTGAAATGTTCAAGCAGTAAAGACGGAAGGCTTTTGACCTGGCCTGCAAGTGCATAGAAGATCCAGTAAAGACCCATTGTCACAAGATACGGAATCAGCAGAGGGATCAGCCTTCTTTGGAAGAATCCTTCCTTCTGCCGGATTCCCTTTTTCATTAATCCGTATCCGGAATAGAAGAAAAACATCGCAACAGGAAGAAAGCCCGTATCAAACCAGATCCACAGAAGTCCCTTTGACGTAACACGCTGTGCCATGTGATGCAGGATCACAATGAGTGCGAAGACGCCGCGGTAACGGTTTGTGGCAGAACGGTCGAGAGGACTGTAAAAATCACCGATGCGGGCGGAAGGCACCAGCAGAATAAACGGAAGAATTGCGATCAGACTGTTCAGAATCGATGTCATATCATAAACATAACCCAAAACAGGAAAAGAAGCTTGTGATATGAACAATACATAGAAAAAAACATCTCCCTGTTTCATAACGCTTTCAGTAAAACAGATAACAATGACTAAGATATCGGTTGAAGCTCTCAGGCTGAACTGATATCTTTTGTTTATAGTCAGTAAGTTTTGAATTCATTCAGTTCATCATTTCACTGCCGGATAATGGCGGACCATGAAGGATTCAGAAAGGACGGATCCATGGAAAAAATCATTGCGGCATGCGGAAACGACTGTGCCGCCTGTCCGCGGTATACAAAGCATCCGTATCAGAAAACAGAAGAACAGCTGCGTCATACTGCTGAAATGTGGATGAAGATCGGGTATCGGGACCGGATTGTTTCAAACCAGGAAATTGCCTGCACCGGATGCACTGCGGAAAATGCATGCCGGTTTCATACGGTGACGTGCTGTGAAGAACACACCGTTTCTTCCTGCGCATTCTGTCCTGAATATCCCTGCCCTTTAATCCATGAATGCTTTCAGATCACCGTTTCTTTTGAACCTGAATGCAGGAAGGTATGCACCAGAGAAGAATATGAACAGATCAGAACCGCTTTCTTTGAAAAGAAAGAAAATCTCGAGAATCTGCGGAAACGTTCTGAGGGGAGTGAAGGATGAAAAGATATACAGCATTTTTAAGAGGCATTAACATCAGCGGCAGAAACAAGATTGGCATGCCTGAGCTGAAAAAGAAACTGACGGAAGCGGGTTTCTGTGATGTTTCTTCATATCTCAACAGCGGCAATCTTACTTTCCGTGCGGAAAACGGCAGTATAAAAGAAACGGTTGAAGAAATCATCAGGACCGGATTTCAGCTGGAAATTCCGGTATATGTCATTGAAACAGACAGACTGCAGGAAATCCTTTCGCATGCCCCGTCATGGTGGAACAGCGGAGAAGCGGATCAATATGACAATCTGATTTTCATCCTGTCGGATGACAGTCCGCAGGGAATCTGTGAAATGATCGGAAACCCTTCTGAAGGACTTGAGCAGATCCGGATCTATGACCGGGTGATTTTCTGGACATTCGACAGAAAAAAATATCAGAAATGCAATTGGTGGAAAAAGACCGCATCTGCGGGGATTGCGGAAAAGCTTACAATCAGAACCGCAGGTACGGTGTTTAAAGCCTGCAGATGAGAAAGGAAGAAATGAGATGAGACTGTGCATTGTTTCAGCTCCATGCAGGGTCTGAGGAGACTGCATGGAGGAACGGATGATTTATTAATCCGCAGATCCTCAGACTTTGCGCCTGAAGAAATACTTTAAGGAGCAAAGACACAATGAAAAACAAAGAAAACAGTTTACGAGATTTTTATATACTCTGGAGTACCCAGGGATTATCGCAGCTCGGCAGCAGTATGACTGCCTTTGCGCTGACGCTGTGGCTGTATCAAAAAACCGGCTCGGCATTAAGCACGGCCGCACTGACAATCTGCACGTATGCGCCATATGTGCTGATGAGCATTTTTGCCGGTGCTCTGACAGACCGGCTGAACAAGAAAAAGACGATGCTGGTCTGCGATCTGCTGGCTGCTTTATGCACGCTGGCTGTCTTTATGCTGTATCGGACACAGCAGCTTGCCCTATGGCATCTCTATGCCGTCAATGCGATATCCGGGCTGATGAATACCGTGCAGCAGCCGGCTTCCGAAGTGACATTGACATTGATTGTTCCGAAGGAACAGTATCAGAAAGTCAGCGGCCTGAACAATCTGTCAAGGTCACTGATCTCGGTACTCAATCCGCTGATCGCTTCGGCAGTCTATGCGGCAGCCGGTCTGGAAACGGTCATTGCGATTGATCTTTTCAGCTTTCTTACTGCGTTCGGGGCACTCGCTTTTCTGATTGAAATCGACGAACCGGGACGCAGTCACAATGAGAATGCGCTGAATATGATCAAAGAAGGTCTTTCGTTTTTAAGAAAGACACCGATGATCCTGAATCTGATTCTTTTCCTTGCCGGTGTCAATCTGATCTCTTCCGCATTCAATGCCGCCCTTCCCGGATATGTGATACCTAATCCGAAAGGCGGGACTGGAGTATACGGGATCATGACTTCCGCCTCAGGAGCCGCAATGGTTCTCGGCAGTCTGCTTGTCACAATGATGCCGAAACCGAAAGACCGGGTAAGGGCTGTATTTGTGACCATGGCGGTTTCGCTTGGAAGTGAGAATTATATCCTCGCATTTTCAAGAGAACCGTTCATCTGGGTCATTGCCCAGATCATCGGCTGGATTCTTGTCCCCGTGATGAGCACCAACCTGGAAGTGATTCTCCGCAATGAAATTCCGGTGGAACTGCAGGGAAGAGTTTATGCATGCAGGAATTCACTGCAGTTCTTCACCATCCCTGTCGGTCTGTTCTGCGGCGGATGGATGGTGGATCAAGTCTGTGAGCCGTTTATGAAAAATCACGGTGAGTCGGAAATACTGAAGATGCTGTTTGGCACAGGCAAAGGATCCGGCGCCGCGATGATGATGTTCATGCTCGGGATCGCCGGTACTCTGCTGTGCATTCTGATGGGAAACAGACTGAAAAAATATCATTATCATGAACAGTAAAACCTGAACACGGAATCATGTGATTGGCGTGATCCAGTCAGGTGAAAGGACCGGAATGCCGGCAGATGCCGGCTTCCGGTTTTTAATGCATGGTCTTCTCTATACCGCAGTCACTTTGCTTTATATGCAATTGCAAAATTCAAAAAAATGGTAATACCTGATACGGAAGGAATATTGATATGCCGGAAACTGAATTTCTCAGCGGCGCGACCGGACTTCTTGGAACAGAAACCGCGAAACAGCTGCTTTTCTGTCCTGACTGCAGAGTCTTTGTTTTAGTCAGAGGCGAAAATGAGGCGCATACTCTCAGCCGTCTCAAAGGTGCCTGGAACCATGAGCCCTCTTTATCCAAAGCGATCGGAAAACAGTTCTTTGTCATCCATGGTGACTTTGTTAAAAAGGTCTGGATCTGAATAAAGAAGATGCGGAAAAGCTTTCGGAAGAAGTGACATATATCATTCATACCGGAGCGGAAACGGGTTTTTCCAAAAGCGCGGAAGCGATGTTTGAAACCAATGTGCGCGGCACGAAGAATATGGCTGAGTTTGCGGAACAATGCGGTCTTTTAAAACACTTTGTAAATGTTTCAACCGCTTATGTCTGCGGGAATCAGGAAGCGATGGGCAATCCGCCGATCCTGACGATCATGGCTCTTGCAAAGAAGATCTGTTCGCTGCTTTGATAAACATGTAATTGGATATGAAAAATGCCGCTGAACCTGCAGCGGCATTTTTGATGGAGATGATTGTGTCAGATGCTTAATCCGACATTCTGTAACGGAATGCAAGGCAGAGCGCAAACAGCGTGATGGAAATTGTCATGAAGGCAATCCAGATGCCGCCGCCCGCATGATCCGATGTGTCCGGAGCGGGTGCCGGCTTTGCGTCTGCTTTCTGAATGGTGAATTTTGTTTCGGCCTTTCCGTCATCAAACAGAACGGTCAGTGTATGTTCGCCATTACTCAGTTTTTCCAGATATGCAGGCTTCAGAGTGACAACGGTGCTGCCGGCTTTTGCGGTATAGTCGGTATCTTTGATCAGATCTTTGCCGTCGACCTGAACGCCTTTGAAATGCCCGAAGCATGTTTCATCTGCCTCATTTCTCTTGACGGTGAATGTGATACCTTCCTTTGTGCCCTTCTTCCATGCCGGACTGCCTGCATCCGTAAATGTATATTCCGGTGTGAACGGTGTATTGGAAACAATGACAGTCACCCATGTTTCGCAATGTGTCTGTTCTTCGCCGATCCAGGATGTGCTTGTGATATGAATGCGGGTTGTGCCTTCCGCTTTGGCAGTGACATGGCCATAGAAGCCATCTGATTCCGCGATGCCCGGATCCTCGCTTTCATAGGAATAGCTGTCCAGTGAAGTTAATGCAGGTTGGGTATGCATCTGAATGAGTGCTCTTTCCCCCACTGTCATATGCATCACTTCATTTTCGGCATAGATCTTTTCAGGAACCGGAAGTTCTTCTTCTGTGATGATTAATGTCAGATCGCGGCTGACGCCGTTGGCTGCGGTAACGGTAATCGTGACAGTGCCGGGTTTGTTGATTGTGACATCGCCATAGTCATCGACGGATGCGATGGATTCATCGCTGCTTGCGAAGCTGACGGATTTGTCATAGGTATCGGCAGGAAGAATCTGCCACATGATGGAATAGGTTCTGTTATCCGGATCAAAGCGGATAACATCCGGATTTTTCGCAAAGACGATATCTTCCGCCTGCGGCGCGTCCTTTTCATCGATGAACTTTGCGGTGAGGGTCAGATCATGATCGGTGCTGATCATATAATCGGTTTCATTGCCGTCCTGATCATACCAGCCCATGAAGATGTATCCTTCTTTTTCCGGTTCAATCGGGAGCTTGGGAACGGATTCGGAAATTTCGCAGTAATCCTTTGCGACGCTTTCCCCATCCACCACATAATCAATGGTATGGACCATTGAATCAATCGAATTGATATTGGCATCCAGCCAATTCAGACGGTTTCGGATCCATGTCCTTAATTTTTCGACGCTTTCCTGATAGCTGAGGTTCTGTGCATTTTCTCTTTGATCGGGATTGATTTCATGATCCTTTTCAGCGGAAAGTTTTGTTTCTGCATAATACTGATCCATCAGTCCGCCTTCGGAAATGACATATTCGACATTCTCCTTAAAGGCAGGCCACTGTTTTTTGATCTCTTCGAGGAATCCGCCTGCGGTGCGGTCGGTGAACATCGGCTTTACCCATGGATGGCCGGCTTTCATGCCTTCATATTCCAGACCTTCATCCCATGCATAGTCAAAGTCCCATACAGGTCCCCAGTACAGTTTGCCTGTCACGCCGTTTTCATCGCGCTTTTTGTAGATATAGGTACTGCTGGTGATATAGGCATCAAGGTTCATTGCCATCGTGTTGATCAGCCAGTAGCTTGCGGCTGCCGGTACATCAATCAGTTCCCTGTAGGCTTCCCCGCCTTCATAGAGCACATCTTCCACCATGTTGAAATGACTGGAAATATAGTTTTTCTGCGCTTCATTTTCATAGCCGCCGTCAAGCACTTCAAAGGAAGGCGTATCGGCTGCCCACATGACGCCGCGCTCTGTCACAAAGCGGTTATTCGATCCTTCTTCCACCTGCCGTGCGTCCTGAATCAGATAGCCGCCGGAGATTGTCGGCAGATCCACATCATCTTCTTCCAGTTCGCCGATATCCAGACGGTTTTCATCAATCCGGATGTTTTCACCAAGCCAATAGCTGCCAAGATACTTTGTGCCGTAGGTATCACCCTTCATGACGACATCAACGGGAACGCCCTGGGTCACAAATTCAAAACCGAGTTTTTCCGAAAGCCAGTATGTGATGCGGTTGCGCATCAGCGTCGGATCCATCGCGTTGGCAAGCAGCACCCAGTGCTTGCTTTTGCCCATGCCGAAGATATCCGTCTTTTTATCAAGCTTGATCTTAAAAGGCTTTTTGTCCGGACCGCTCCAGGTGGAATTGCCGCGGCCGCGGATGTTCATTTTCAGGTTTTCATAGCTTTGCAGATCGAGATCCGGGAAGTCTTTGTAATGGAAGCCTTCCGGCACATCGATCGACACCGTTCCATAGCAGTAAACCGAATGGTCCGGGCTTGCGATCATGTCATCAATGGATCCCTGCGACTCATCGATATTGATATACACAACGGGAATGCCGTTATCCGGCACCGTCTCTTCTTCCGCATTTACGGTATGCGGCATGGAAAAAGCAGTAACTGCGAACATGCACATGCAGAAAAGAACTGCAGCGATGCGTCTGATCCAATTCTTCTGTTTCATATGGGCCGCCTTTCCGTGAAAAATTCCATTTAAACTATAACCGATTTGGTTTTCTGCCGACAGATTGCAGAATAAAAATTAACACTTGTCTGACAGAACAGGAAACCGCACCTCGGCGGCTTCCTGTTCAAAGCTTCTTCATTTTTTACGAAACTATCTTCTCAAGTTCCGCCGATGTTTTGCGATACCTGTAAATTCCGGTTAACAGCATCGGCACGCTGCAGATCAGAAGAATCCATGCGATCGGTCTGGTCCAAGCAAAATCAAATACTTTCAGGATCGCGATGCCTGCCGATAACATGCCGATGAATGTGCGGACATAGGCAAGAAATGTCCGCTCGTTTGCCAGTTTGGTTCTGTCCAGCGCCAGTCTGTCGCTGAGTGACTGAACGCGCTGTTCTTTGCTGTTTTCCATGTGTACTCCCCGCTGTCTGTTATTCTGATTCTGAAGTGACAGTATCTGTCACAGTTTTAAGATGTTTCAGCATCTGGGGCTCAATGCCTTCATCCGTGATGATCAGATCAAAATCCTTCAGTTCATAGAATCTGTAGAAATCATATTCATTGAATTTGGAACTGTCCGCAAGCAGGATCTTTTCCGCTGCGCAGTTCAGTGCGTGTTTCTGGATATCCCCTTCCGCTTCGCTGTAGGTATATACCGCATCCTCCGCCGCGCCGTTGACACTGATCAGCGCTTTGGAAAAGCGTATGGTTTCCAGAGCACGCATTGCCATGGTGCCGACAAACGCACCGGTGATACAGCGGTATTCCCCGCCGGTTAAAAGAAGATCGACCGATGTGCTGTGATTGAGAATTTCAAATACCGGAAGGCTGTTTGTCACAACCCGGATCGAACGGGATCTCAGGCACAATGCAAGCTGTTCAAGCGTCGTGCCGGGACCGAGAAATACGGTTTCCCCGTCCCTGATCAAAGAGGCTGCTTTCATTGCGATCTGCTTTTTTTCTTCTTCATGAAGACTCTTTTTTTCAATATGGGATCGCTCATAGCCGTTTTCGGAAGTCATGATGCGCTGTGCTCCGCCGTGTGTGCGGATCAGCTTGCCTTCCTGAAACAGCTGGTTCAGATCGCGCCTGACAGTCATATCGGAGACGGACAGCGCATTCATGATTTCATTCACGGTGATGTGCCCGCTGATGCCAAGCATGTTCATGATCTGTTCCTGGCGTTCTTTCTTGTTCATTAGTGAACGCAGGAGACCCCGTCCATAATCTCTGATTTGGGCGGGGAGGAATGCGTTCCTGCTTTTTTCTCCTCGTATATTGCATTCCTTATACTGTTATCCATCCGCCTGTAAAGCGAATAGTTCTGATTTGTTTGACAGGTACTGATTTCCCGTTATCAAGCATGACGCGCCTTCCATTGCAGTGGCATCCTTTTGTCATATACCTTTTACCCTGATACAGAACTGTATCTCCAGGCTGTAAAGCATACCTCTGCTTTCTGACAGACACTCTGCCTTTAGAGATCTTATGTCCTCTGAA
>CAMVGT010000036.1 GCA_947167125.1 uncultured Erysipelotrichaceae bacterium | reverse complement strand
GTGCTGTCTCTCTATTCTTCCTCTCCTTACTCTACTGTTACACTCTTTGCAAGGTTGCGCGGCTTATCCACATTCAGGCCTCTTGCAACTGAGAGATAATAGCCAAGCAGCTGCAGCGGGATAATCGCAAGTGATGTTGTGAAATGCTGATCTGTTTTCGGAATATAAACTGTAAAGTCAGCAGTGTCCTCAATTGAATAATTCCCGTAACTTGTCAATCCCATCAGATACGCACCGCGTGATTTGACTTCAACCATGTTGGATCTTGTCTTTTCAAACAGTCTGTTCTGTGTACAGACACCGACAACAAGAGTTCCGTTTTCCACAAGTGAAATAGTCCCATGCTTCAGTTCACCCGCCGCATAAGCTTCAGAGTGAACGTAGGAGATTTCCTTCATCTTAAGAGAACCTTCCATGGAAATTGCATAGTCAATTCCTCTTCCGATAAAGAACATATCTTTTGCATTGGAATACTTTGCCGCAAACCACTGGATTCTTTCCTTATCTTCAAGAATCTTTTCCATCTTGCCCGGCAGAGTTCCAAGTTCCGCAAGCAGTTCTTCATATTTCTGCTGATCAATTGTTCCGCGAACCTTCGCAAACTGAATGGCAAGCGCGTATACTGCCGCCAGCTGCGCGCTGTATGCCTTGGTGGTCGCCACTGCGATTTCCGGACCGGCCAGTGTATAGAATACATGTTCCGCTTCGCGGGCAATGGATGAACCGACCACATTAATGATGCCAAGTGTTCTGATTCCTTCTTCCTTCGCAAGTCTGAGAGCTGCCAAAGAGTCAGCGGTTTCACCCGACTGTGAAATAACGATTACCAGATCATCTTTCAGCAGAAGCGGATCACGGTAGCGGAACTCAGAAGCCAGTTCGACGCGCACAGGAATTTTAGCCAGATCTTCAAATACGTACTGCGCAGCCATTCCGACATGATATGCACTTCCACAGGCAACGATAATAATACGGCCGATACCCTGAATGATTTCATCGCTGATTCCGGTTTCTCCGAATTCAATGCTGTTTCCCTTCACGATTGAATTGATGGTATCGCGGACCGCCTTGGGCTGTTCGTGGATTTCCTTGATCATGAAATGTTCGAAACCGCCTTTTTCAGCAGCTTCCGCATCCCACTTCACTTCTTTCGGTTCAATTTCCACCGGCTCACGGTCGATGTCAAAGAATTCCGCAGTTCCTTTTCCCAGTCTTGCAATCTGCTGATTGCCGATATAGTAGACTGTCCTTGTATATTTCAGAATTGCCGGAACATCGCTGGCCGCAAATGTTTCGCCTTCTTTTGTACCGATGATCAGCGGACTGTCTTTACGGGCACAGAAGATTTCATCCGGATAATCTCTGAACATGACAACCAGCGCGTAGGATCCTCTGATTCGTGTCATTGCGCGGGCAATGGAATCCACCGGTCCTTCGCTGTACTTCTTCATATAATAGTCAATCAGCTTGATTGCGACTTCTGTATCCGTATCTGAATAGAATCTGTAATTGTGACGTAGCAGCTTTTCCTTCAGTTCCTGGTAGTTTTCGATAATGCCGTTATGGACGCCTGTCACATTTTTATCATCACTGATATGCGGATGCGCATTATTTTCAGACGGTTCGCCATGTGTCGCCCATCTGGTGTGGCCGATTCCGCAGCTGCCGGCAAGCGCATTGCCGCCGTCTGTCTTTTCCGAAAGAATGCGGAGTCTTCCTTTTGCCTTGACTATTTCTATTTCATTTTTGCCGTTTCTCACCGCAAGACCCGATGAGTCATAGCCTCTGTATTCAAGTTTTTCAAGACCGTCGAGAAGAATTGGTGCTGCCTGATCATAACCATTGTAGCCTACGATTCCGCACATATGCATTTCCTCCTGAATCAATAAATCAAATTATAGCGAAAAACATGCATACAGAAAAGTGCCTGCATCATGTTCCAAAAGACAGTGCAGGCACTCATTTCTGTTTTTACTTTTCTTTACTGAACCTTTCAAATTCACCGGAAAGCCAGATCTCGCAGGCACGGGCGATATCGTTCTGTTCTTCAGAGACTGCGTTCGACTTCTGATAGACAGGGTTCTGCGCATATTCAGGATTGTTGTATTCCATGAATCCCTGCAGCGCGTCCGGATATTCCTTCTCATTCAGATCAACACCGGCATTTTTCAGATGTTCAATGTATACCGGATAACGGTCTTTCATCGCATCATTTCCCGCACTGACAAGAGTGAATGGCGAAACATGCGCGCCGGCATCCGCAAGACGGATCATCGTGTCATCGACAAACGGATGCACGCTTACCATTCCACTCATCGTGAATCCCTTTTCCTTCAGGAATGCGGCTGCGCCGACTTCCAGGTACGCACCGGCGGAAAAACCGAAGAAAGAGAAACGGTGCGGATCCATATTGAACTCTGAAGCATGTACCGCAAAGTAGAGTACCGTATCCCTGATTTCCTCCTGCGGATAAGGTATCTGCTTCTCATCAAGCTTTGTGTAATTGATACTGACAATGATACTGTCCCAGATGTCCTTCACACGGTCACAGAAGCTGTCCAGAGCGTCTGCGTCGCCATCCATGAATTGTCCGCCATGTGCCACAAACACCACCGGAAATGCGCCGGAAACGGCATTTGAGGGCGTGTACAGATTTACTTTGACGCCATTCTCATTCTCACGCGGAACGAGCATTCTGCGGCCCAGAAGCTCACTGTCAGGCTTTGCGAGCGCTGCCCGCGATTTCCTTACCTGCTCTGTCAGTTTCTGATCAAATGCATGCGGATGCAGTTTCAGATAGACAAAGCCGATCAGCACCAGCAGCAGAAATATGCCAAGTATATTGATAAACAGGTTCCCCATAATATAATCTCCCCTTTCTGAATGCTAACACAGGTTTTGCACATACGCAAAAATACAGCATGCGCTGTCCGTTTTCCGGGCTTTGCATGCTGTATTCTTTCTTATTCTGCGATGCTTTCTGCTTCCTCAGCAGGGATATCTTCCTGAACAGGAACATCTCCTCTGAGATCGCCGCCGCCTGTCAGTTCTTCAGGCAGCTTGGAAGCAGTTGCTTCCTCGAGAGCTTTTGCTCTTTCTTCACGTTCTGCGCGCAGTTCTTCAGCACGTTCAATGATGCGTCTGGAAGTCTCACGGTCGAACTTTCTGCCCGTTCCGGCAGGAATCAGCTTACCGATAATGACATTTTCCTTAACACCTTCGAGGTGGTCTGTCTTGCCTCTGACTGCTGCGTCTGTCAGGACACGTGTTGTTTCCTGGAAGGAAGCAGCGGAGAGGAAGGAATCGGTTTCGACCGCCGACTTGGAAATACCGAGCAGGATCGGTCCGAACTTGGCCGGTACCTTGCCTTCATCCAGAACACTGTCATTGATTTCGTTCATACGTGTCAGTGACAGAGTCTGGCCGGCAGAGAGACCTGTATCATTGCCTTCAATGACAATGACCTTCTTCAGCATCTGCTTGATCATAACTTCCAGATGCTTGTCGGAGATATCGATTGACTGGGTGGAATATACCTTCTTGACTTCTTTCAGAATATATTCCTGAACCTGTCTGACACCTGCAACTTCAAGGAGTTCCTTCGGAGCGATCTGGCCTTCTGTCAGCTTTTCACCGGCATGGACCTGTGTTCCGACTTTCATCCACGGACGTACGATCTGAGTCAGGTCGCACTTGTGTTCGATGGATTCCTTTTCGTTTGTAACAGTAACAATCTGGCCTGTCTTGGAATCATTCTCGCGGATATCGGTGATTTCACCGTCAATCTTGGAGATGACCGCGACACCCTTAGGAGTACGTGCTTCAAAGAGTTCTTCGACACGGGGGAGACCCTGTGTGATATCACCTGACTGTGTCGCAACACCGCCGGTGTGGAAGTTTCTCATTGTCAGCTGAGTACCCGGTTCACCGATTGCCTGCGCAGCCATAATACCTACAGCTTCGCCGGTTTCAACCAGGTTGCCGGTTGCCATGTTCTTACCGTAGCACTTGCGGCAGATGCCCTTTGTGCTTTCGCATGTGAATACGTTGCGGATATAAGCTTCTTCAATGCCTGCCGCAACAATCTTCGAGGCGATATCATCTGTGATGTATTCGTCAGCGTCGATAATCAGCTCGCCTGTATTCGGATCAAGAATCTGCTGCGCTGTGAAGCGGCCGACGATACGGTCGTAGAACGACTCGATCATGGAGTTGTTCTTGCGGTCCTTGATATCCGAAACCTTGAATCCCTTATCTGTTCCGCAGTCATCTTCATTGATAATGACTTCCTGCGCAACATCGACAAGTCTTCTTGTCAGATAACCTGATTCAGCGGTCTTCAGAGCGGTATCGGTAAGTCCTTTACGTACACCGTGAGTGGAAATAAAGAATTCGGATACGCTCATGCCTTCACGGAAGCAGGAGTAGATCGGGACTTCGATAATCGAAGGCTGATATTCTTTTCTGGACTTGGACTGAGTCGGTCTTGCCATCAGACCGCGCATACCGGCCAGCTGTGTGAAGTGGTTCTTGTTACCGCGGGCACCGGAGATCGCCATCATGTTGATCGGGTTCATACGTGCCATGGATGTCATCAGTGTGTCACCGACATCATCCTTGACGCCTGCCCACAGCTTGGAGAATGCGACTTCCCATTCCTGCGGAGTGAGGAGACCTCTGTCACGCAGTTTGTTCAGCTGGTCTGCCTTCTTGCGTCCTTCACCGACGATTTCTTCCTTATGCGGAGCGACACTGATGTCGCTGAGCGCAACGGTCATACCGGCCAGTGTGGAGTAGAGGTAGCCCATGTCTTTCAGAGAGTCGAGGATATCGCTGGTTCCGTTTGTCTTGTACTTGTCAAAGACAGCGGCAATCAGGTTTCCAAGGTCCTTCTTCTTGAATTCGGAAGTAACAGGACGCTTTGCGATTTCTTCCTTGATATTCGAGCCCATCGGCAGGAATTCAGAATCCGGTGTTGCTCTGAGAGTTTCCGCATTGCATTCATTCAGATACGGGAAGTCTGCAGGGAATACACCGTTGAAGATAATCTTACCGACTGATGTAATCAGATATTTTTCATTCTGTTCTGCTGTGAAGCCTGTCTTTCCGAGTGTCTTTGCCGGCAGAGCAATTCTGCTGTGCAGGTGAACAACACCGGTCTGATAAGCCATCAGAACTTCATTGACATTCTTGAAGATATGGCCTTCGTTGTCGCCGTATCTTCTCCATCTTGCAGCTTCCACCTTTTCACCGAGCTTATCGAGTGCATCTGCCTTCGCATAGAACTCATCAGCACTTTCTTCCATGTTCAGATAGAAGTTACCGAGAACGAGGTCCTGTCCCGGAGTAACGATCGGTTTACCATCCTTCGGACCGAGAATGTTATTGGAACCGAGCATGAGAACTTCTGTCTCAGCTCTTGCCATTTCACTCAGAGGAAGATGGACAGCCATCTGGTCGCCGTCGAAGTCCGCGTTGAACGCAGGACATACGAGCGGATGGACACGGATTGCACGGCCTTCAACCAGTTTCGGGAAGAACGCCTGGATACCCAGTCTGTGCAGTGTAGGCGCACGGTTCAGGAATACAGGGTGGTTGTCAATGACCTGTTCAACAACGTCCCAGACTCTGGAATCCTGTCTTGCGATCAGCTTTTCAGCAGTCTTGGGGTTGGATGCAATCTGCTCGTTAACCAGTTCGTTGATAACAAACGGCTTGTAGAGCTGGATTGCCATTTCCTTCGGAAGTCCGCACTGCCACATCTTCAGAGTCGGTCCGATTGCGATAACGGAACGGCCTGAGAAGTCGACACGCTTACCGAGAAGGTTCTGTCTGAAACGTCCCTGCTTACCCTTAAGGGAATGGGACAGAGATTTAAGAGCACGTCCGCCGGCACCGGTAATCGGCTTGGAACGGCGGCCGTTATCGATCAGAGCATCAACTGCTTCCTGCAGCATTCTCTTTTCGTTCTGCACGATGATCGCAGGTGTGCCGAGCTCAAGCAGCTTCTTCAGACGGTTATTTCTGGTGATGACTCTTCTGTAGAGGTCATTCAGATCACTTGTCGCAAAGCGGCCGCCGTCGAGCTGCAGCATCGGTCTGAGATCCGGCGGAATAACGGGGAGAACAGTCATGACCATCCACTCAGGCTTGTTGTCGCTGTTGCGGAATGCATCGACTGTTTCCAGTCTCTTGATCAGTTTCTTGCGCTTGTCGCCGGTAGCTTTTTCAAGTTCCAGCATAATCGCGTTGTATTCAGCCTCAATGTCGATCTGTTCGAGAAGTGTTTTGACAGCTTCCGCACCGGTCTGGGCAACGAAGCTGCCCGGTCCGTAGATCGCATTGTTTTCGCGGTATTCTCTTTCGGAGAGAATCTGCTTGTAGGCGAGTTTTGTATCACCCGGATCAGTAACGATCCAGGAAACGAAGTATACTACTTCTTCAAGATTCTTCGGCGGCACACCGAGCAGCAGGGACATTCTGGAAGGAATGCCTCTGAGATACCAGATATGCGCTACCGGAGCGGCCAGCTCAATGTGGCCCATACGTTCACGGCGGACAGATGACTTTGTAATCTCAACGCCGCAGCGGTCGCAGACAACACCCTTGTAACGGATCTTCTTGTACTTTCCGCATGCGCATTCCCAGTCCTTTGTCGGACCGAAGATGCGTTCGCAGAACAGACCGTCTCTTTCGGGCTTCTGTGAACGGTAATTGATTGTCTCAGGCTTTTTAACTTCGCCATAAGACCATGAACGTATTTTATCAGGTGAAGCAAGTCCGACTTTAATCGCTGTAAAGTTATTGATATTCATCGCTGACTGCCCTCCTTATTCTCCATCATCGAAGCCTACTACCGCAGCTTCAGGCATATCTTCATCTTCCTCAAGGCTGTCCTTGATTGTGAGATCGCCCATATTGCCATCTTCTACTGAGAGGTACGGCTGATTGCTCATATCGGCTGTTGTTTCCTCTTTCAGCTCTTCCTGCTCCATCTGCTTCAGATCCATCTCATTTCCGTCGTCATCCATCATGCGGACATCGATTGCGAGTGCCTGCAGTTCATGAACAAGGACACGGAAGGATTCCGGAATACCCGGCTGAGGGAGCTCTTTGCCCTTGACGATTGCTTCATAGGTCTTTGTACGGCCCATGATGTCATCAGACTTGACAGTCAGGATTTCCTGCAGTGTGTTGGCAGCGCCGTAAGCTTCAAGAGCCCAGACTTCCATTTCACCGAATCTCTGACCGCCGTTCTGCGCTTTACCGCCGAGAGGCTGCTGTGTAACGAGGGAATACGGACCGGTAGCACGTGCGTGCAGCTTATCGTCGACCATGTGCGCCAGCTTGATCATATACATGACACCGACCGCAATCGGTTCATCATAGACTTCACCGGTCATACCGTCTGTCAGCAGATACTTATGCTGTGTTCCGGCTTCTTTCATAATGTCATCAAGATCGCTGTTGGAAACACCGTCGAAGACAGGTGTTGCGAACTTGACACCGAGCTTCTTGGCAGCCATGCCAAGATGCACTTCGAGAACCTGACCGATATTCATACGCGAAGGAACGCCGAACGGGTTCAGCATGATATCGATCGGTGTACCGTCAGCCATATAAGGCATATCTTCCACAGGGTTGATTCTGGAGATGACACCCTTATTGCCGTGACGGCCGGCCATCTTGTCGCCTTCGGAGATCTTTCTCTTCTGGACAACATAGACCTTGACTACTTCGTTGACTCCGGGAGGCAGTTCGTGATCGTCCTTGCGCTTGAATACTCTGACGCTGTGGACAATACCTGCACCACCGTGAGGTACTTTCAGAGAGTTGTCTCTGACTTCTCTGGACTTTTCACCGAAGATCGCGAGCAGGAGCTTTTCTTCAGGAGAAATCTCGCTCTGTCCCTTCGGAGTGACTTTACCGACAAGAATGTCGCCTTCCTTTACTTCAGCACCGACCATGACGATTCCTCTGCCGTCGAGATTGCGGCATGCGCTGTCTGCGACGTTCGGGATATCGCGTGTGATTTCTTCGGGACCGAGTTTTGTTTCACGGCATTCGATGTCATATTCCTCGATATGTACAGATGTGTAGAAGTCTTCACTCTGCATTCTTTCGGACATGATGATCGCATCCTCATAGTTGTAGCCGTGCCATGTCATGAAGGCGATGGTAACGTTCTGACCGAGCGCCAGTTCGCCGTTCTGCATTGCAGGACCGTCTGCGAGGATATCGCCGCGTTCAACTCTTTCACCGTCCCAGACAATCGGACGCTGGTTAAGGCATGTGGACGCGTTGGATCTTCTGAACTTTGTCAGTTCATATGTGTGTTCTCTGCCGTCATCTTCTGTGACAACAACCTTGGTTGCGTCAACATAGCTGACAACACCGGGTGCTGTCGCAACGCAGGCGGCACCGGAGTCACGGGCGATAACATGTTCCATACCTGTGCCGACGAACGGGCTGTGCGGATTCAGCAGCGGAACTGCCTGTCTCTGCATGTTCGCACCCATCAGCGCACGGGTACAGTCATCGTTTTCAAGGAAAGGAACGCAGGCAGTCGCGACGGATACGATCTGACGCGGGGATACGTCGGCATAGTCGACTGTATCAGCTTCTGCCATAACGGTTTCACCGGCGATTCTGGCGACGATTCTGTCACCGACCAGTTTTCCGTCCTTGATTTCGTTAGCCTGCGCGATGACGTGATCGTTTTCCTCATCCGCCGGCATATAGTGAATTTCATCTGTAACAACGCCGTCAACAACCTTACGGTACGGAGTTTCGATGAATCCGTATTCGTTGACCTTTGCGTATGTAGTCAGATAGGAGATCAGACCGATGTTCGGTCCTTCAGGTGTTTCGATCGGACAGATTCTTCCATAGTGGGAGTTGTGAATATCACGTACTTCGAAGCCGGCACGCTCACGGGTGAGACCGCCCGGACCGAGTGCGGATACACGTCTCTTATTGGAAAGTTCTGCCAGAGGGTTCTGCTGGTCCATGAACTGTGACAGCTGGGAAGAGGAGAAGAATTCCTTGATCGCGGCAGTCAGAGGACGGATATTTGTCAGCTGCTTCGGTGTCAGGGTAGCGATGTCGGTAATGGACATTCTTTCCTTGACGACTCTTTCCATACGGGAGAGACCGATTCTGAACTGGTTCTGAATCAGTTCGCCGACTGTACGGATACGTCTGTTGCCGAGCATATCGATGTCGTCCTGCGAACCGACGCCGTCGAGCATTGTCAGTTCATAGTTGTACAGAGCATACATATCGCTCATTGTGATTGTGTGCTTGTCATTCAGCGGGTCGATACCGATCAGCTTGATCTTTGTACCGTCTTCATCAATGTAGATTTCCTGTACACAGGCACCTACGAGCCAGACAGTAACATTCTTTGTCTTGGTTGCTTCAGCAGTAACTGCCTCCTTGGCAGCTTCTGTCATCTTTGTCAGCTGTGCATCCGGAACATAGCGTTCGCAGAGCAGTTCGCCGTCTTCATTGACGAGGTCTTCGCCCTTGGAAGTGACACGGCCGATTGCAAACATGCGGGAACCGTAGTTCAGAACCGCATTGACATTGTCATTGTTTACCTTGACCGGCTGGGCAATGACACCTGCGTAAACCTTGATTTCCTGGAATTCAGCAGACAGTGCCTTGATGTCTTCCGGAGTCAGAACAGTTCCTCTTTCATAGGAAACTGTGTCTCCGTCATAATCATCCGCGAGAATACGGCCGACCAGCGCATTTGTCCACGATGTGGAAACATCTGCGATTGTCGGATGAGAGAAGGAATGAACAAACGGCAGAGCTCTTGCGCAGATGCCTTTGTTGATTTCCGGTCTCAGAGCGTTGCGGGAATCCTTGTCGATCTTAACGCCCTTTTTGAAGATGACTTTGCCATCCGCGCCGACCAGATCTTCAGCCAGCTGATGGCCTTCCATACGGTCGAGAATATTCAGCTTCTTGCGGACCTTGTAGCGGCCTGCCTTTGTCAGGTCGTATCTTCTGTAGTCGAAGAACTTCGCATCCATCAGGGAAATCGCACCGTCGATTGTTGCGATTTCATCTGCTCTCTGGTTTTCATAAACGCTGAGCAGAGCTTCGTTGGATGTCTTTGTCTTATCAGCAGCCAGAGTATTTCTGACTTCTTCATAGTCGCCGAATACAGATGTGTACAGCAGCATGTAATCGTTCTGGAACTCACGTTCTTCTTCAGGAACGATGTTTTCACTGTAGACAGGTAAGTTCAGTGCTTTCAGGAACTTCTGCATCGCTGTTGTGTCATAGGCATCTTCGCCTTTTTCCAGGTTCAGCGACATTCCGATTGCCTTGAACAGAATAGTGGACAGAATCTTTCTTCTTCTGTCGATCGAAACATTCATGATACGGCCGAGAGCAGCCTTCTTATCGTCGCTCATGAATTCGAGCCATGTTCCACGGCTGGGAATCAGCTCGCATGTATAGGTGTCACGGCCTGTACGCTCTTCTGAAACAATGTCAAAATACGCGCCGGGGGAACGGACAATCTGTGAAACGATGACACGTTCGGCACCGTTGATAATGAATGTTCCGGTCGGTGTCATCAGCGGGAAATCACCGAGGAAGACTTCTTCCCACTTGGTCATGACTTCACCGGTTTCCGGATCCATGATCTCCAGTTCCATCTTCGCCTTCAGCGGTGCACAGTAGTTGACTTCTCTGTACTTGCATTCGCTGATCGAATACTTCGGTTCACCGAATTCATAGTCAAGGAATTTGAGACGGATATTTCCCGCATAGTTGGAGATCGGGTAAATATCGTCGAAAACCTCCTTGATTCCATCCTTTGCAAACCATTCGAAGGATGCAGTCTGAATTTCTACCAGATCCGGCAGATTGAGACCGCTTGATACCTTTGAATAGTCACGGCGTGTTGCTTTGTTGCCGTAATGCACAACGTGGTATGTCTGCTTATTTTCCATGTACGCCATCCTTTCGTCTGCATCAATATGAAACGCCAAAAAGGGCATAATACCCCTATCCCTATTTGGCTTTATTGCAATATACTATATTAACCCCCGGTAATCAATCCGTCAACTTCGTACTTTTCAGCACCCAGTAGCCTTTTTCCCGTCTGACTGTCTCGCAGTTTCCGAAAATTTCCTCCATTTTTTTCAAAGCGCTTTCAGCACCCTGCTTTCTGCGGATCACCGCCAGCAGAGTCCCTCCCTTTTCCAGGTGCGCGAAGGAATCTTCAAACATGCCGTAAATCACCTTTTTTCCTGCCCTGATCGGGGGATTGGTGATGACATGGGAAAACATATCCCGGATCTGCGCGAAGCCATCCGAAACAAATGCGGTACTGCGCACTCCGTTCTTACTGCAGTTCAGTTCTGTCAGTTCAACGGCGCGCGGATTGATATCAACAGCAGTCAGCTCCAGGGAAGGAAACTCCGTACCGAGAATCACGCTGACAACCCCATAGCCGCAGCCAAGGTCCAGTACGCGTCCGCTCAGCGGCTCATTCATGCACGCTTCAAGCAGAATCTCAGTTCCGCGGTCAACCTCCGTTTTGGAGAAAACGCCGTTATCGGTAATAAAAGTATATAAATGACCCGAAAACCGGAAAGAATGTTCCTTCCGGTTTTCTTCAAGATTTCGGTTATCGGTAAAATAATGTGCCAATAATTTTAATCCTTTCAATGGGTCGAAAAGCCGAAAGTCATCATTCGGCTTTTCAGAATAAGATTGTTCAGACAGCGATTATTTGAATTCAACAGTTGCGCCAGCGTCTGTGAGAGTCTTCTTGATCTTCTCAGCTTCATCCGGCGAAACGTCCTTCTTGATCTCTGCAGGAACGCCGTCAACAAGCTTCTTAGCGTCAACGAGTCCGAGACCTGTGATTTCTCTGACAGCCTTGATAACGCCAACCTTGGAGTCACCGATTGCGGACAGAACGACAGTAACGGATGTCGGACCTTCCTGAACAGCTTCAGCAGGTGCAGCAGCAACAGCAACAGGTGCAGCAGCGCTTACGCCATACTTTTCTTCAATAGCCTTTACGAGTTCGTTGAGTTCGAGAATTGTAGCTTCATCAAGATATGCAAGAATTTCTTCCTGTGTTAACTTTGCCATGGATTTTTTTCCTCCTATTTTCCTTCAGGCAGCTGCAGTTCGCAGCATCAATTGTTTTGCTTTTTCAGCAAATGATTTTTGAAACCGCTGTTTATGCAGCAGCTTCTTCAGCAGGGGCAGCAGCCTCTGCCGGTGCAGCAGTGCCGTCAGCTCTTGATTCAGCAACGGCGTTGACAGCTCTCGCGAAGCCGGCAACAGGAGCCTGCAGTACGGATAACAGCATGCTGAGCATACCATCTCTGTTCGGCAGGTTGGACAGTTCGTTGATTGTGGCCTGATCTACGACTTTACCTTCAACGATACCGCCTTTGAGCACCAGTGCCTTGTGCTTCTTGGCGAAATTTGCCATGAGACGAGCAGCTGTTGTTTCATCGGAACCGAATGCCAGTGCGTTCGGGCCAGTCAGTGCATCTTTCAGATCAGAGAATCCTGCCGCATCTGCAGCTCTGGAAGCGAGAGTGTTCTTGTAAACCTTCATCTCTACGCCTTCAGCGCGAAGTGTACGGCGGAGTTCAGTGACCTCTGCAACGGAAAGGCCGCGATACTCTGCGACAACGGTGGATGATGAACCTGTGAACTTGTTCTGAATCTCAGAAACAACATTCTGCTTGGACTCTAATACAGTCTGATTCATTCCTTCACCTTCCTTTTTTCTGTTATCGCATACGCATATATAGAAAGCCCACGCGGAATGCGAGGGCTCTAAAAAAGTCATTTTAATAACTTTCTCCTACCTCGGTAACATATTAAGCTTCCGCTGTTACTGTCTATGGTATTTGATAACATAGCTATAATACATTTATGAATGTCTGATGTCAAACGGTTTTTTAAAGATTCTGAATACCTGATCCGTCACTTGTGTCTTGCAATGACTGCATACGGCTGATTCATTGAAAATTCCGTAAGATCATACGGTTTGAACGATCTGTCATCCGGATCATACACAAAGAACAATGGACCTGCCGCTATGTAATACACATCCTCCGCAATACAGTACATTGAAGGATTATTCAGACTGCCGTCCACACAGATGGATTGACACTCTTTAAAAAATATGAATACGGTACATGTTCCGCTGTTTAAAGAACCTGTACCGTATTGCAAATATTGTTAATTTCTTTTATCTGTATTATCCGATGATTTCAATATCATGCGGATACTGATTGAGCACTTCATATCCGTTTTCTGTTATCAGCACAAGATCTTCAATTCTGCATCCCAGTATTTCCGGGAAATATATTCCCGGTTCAATTGAATGAATATTGCCGGCCTCAGTTTTTCTTGTATTGGCCTGACTGACATCGCCGTATTCATGATCTTCCGTACCGATAAAATGTCCAAGACGATGCGTGAAGTATTCTCCATAGCCGCCTTGGGAGATAATGTCTCTGGCTTTTTTATCCACATCGCATAGCGGCACGCCCGGTTTCAGCATTTTTTCTGCTTCTTCATTCGCACTTCTGACAAGGTTATAGATTCTTTCAGCCTCTTCAGACGGTCCTTTTTTATAAAAGAATGTTCTAGTCATATCCGAACAGTAGGAACGATATCTGCAGCCTACATCAAACAGAACAGCATTGCCTTCCTTTATGACTGTATCATCCGGCATATGATGCGGATCTGCCGCATTTTTGCCGAACGCGACAATCGGATCGAAAGAGAAGCCTTCAGCACCGAGTGACAGATAAATATCCATGATTTTTGAAGCAGCTTCCTTTTCTGTAACCCCTTCGTGAATCAGTCCCTTCATCTGTTCCATTGCCTGATCATTGATCTTTGAAGAAATCCGCATCAGTTCGATTTCTTCTTCATCCTTGACCGCCCTGGTCAGATCCACTGCTTCGGATCCAAGTTCAAAGGAAGACGCAATCTGTCTGTCCATCATCGGAATCAGAAATCTTGCGGGAAGTATTTTATCAACTCCCAGAATCTTTGATGAATCTGTATAGTTCCCGACAATTCCTGTCACATCGTCTGTATCAGAATAATAAACTGTTTCGGTTTCATCGTTTTCTTCCGCATGAAACAGAGAATTGATAAACAGGACCGGTTTCGCATTTCTTCTGATCAGAAATCCCAGGAATCTTTCTCCCGGATAAAACCATTCGCCAAGAAGATAAAACAAGGCGTAAGGATCGCTGAGAAGCAGCTGATCCAGTTCCGTTTTTTCAAGAATACGGTTCATTCTTTCTTTTTTCAGCATCGTTTACCTCTTTCTGAACACAACAAATTTACCGAGTATGTAGTTAAGCACAACGACAAGAATATTGGACGCGATCTTTACCGGCATATCCGGCAATCCTGCTTTTTCCACAGCCGCAAACATGATCAGCCAGTCCAGAAAACCGGTGGCAAGACGGGAAGTGAAGAATGAAATCATTTCTCTGCCGATTTCATAGAGACCGGAAGCTCTGCTTTCAAACACCCATGTTCTGTTTGTCATATACGCAAACAGAACGGACAGAAACCATGCAATCGCAGTGGAAAGAGAGACTGAACAGTTCAGCAGATGCGAGCAGAACCAATAGGAAACAATATTGACCAATGTAGTTGCTGCGCCGAATATGACGTACAGAATCAGGCCGCGGTATTTTTCAATCAGTTCTTTCATCAATGTGTCTTCATCCACTCCAGAATCAGTTCGGCAGCCTTCTTCTCTTTCATCGGGTTGTGTTCAATCAGCAGAACGTTCAGCTCTTCTGCTTTTTCAACATATTCAGGCCGCTCCATATTGATATCGGCGCATAGAACCGGAACAGCATTCAGTCCGCCGAACTTCACCGCATTCGACTGCACTTCATAGATTGCCTGCTGATCATAATTGCCTGCTTTGCAGGAAATGGAAATCAGCCTGCAGTCCTTTGAAGCGACGACATCAAGTTCACTGTTCGGATCGCCGCTGACAAAATCGCCGCCGTTCCAGTCGATATTCACTCTGAGATCCACATCATCAAATGCCTTGGAATCCATGATCTGATAATAGGTTTCGTATTCAAACGGCACACCGGTATCTGTGACAAGAATCTGGTAAGCAGTATCATGGAAATCCATTTCGCAGGCGCCGTTTACGAACTCACATCTGTCAAAAATATGGGGAATGCTCTCCAATGTGCCCTGATAATCACGCCAGAATTTTTCATCCGCTTTCCAGGCAGAATACCCCTTATATCTGGTTCCGAGCGATCCCATCGCTTTGCAGAAGGCATTCCATTTCTTTGTGTTTTTTCTCCTTGAATCCAGGCATTCCTCAACTGCCTTACGGCCATGATCATCGTAATAGGCTTCCGGCAGATCACGGACTTTTCCGCCATACAGTTCCACAATTTCCCTGACTGTGAGAACCGGAAGATTCAGATGGTCTGTTTTTGTTTCTGTACCGATGAGCCAATAGAATGTCCGGTTGGTCATTCCCGCATAGCAGGGAATCAGTCCCTTTTCCGCAGCCATTGCAGAAACCATCGAAATCGCAAGGTCATTGCCGCCATGCACATCAATATAGACTTCTTCATCCTGATAGGATGAGACGATTCCATTCAGGGTATCGATTGTATATTCCTGATATACAATTTCTGCTTCAACCTTTCTTTCAATCAGAGAATTGCGGATCAGATTTTCCTGATTCTGTCTGTACAGGAATACAACCCTGTCCGGTTTCAGCTGAAAATAAGAAAGCATGTTGTAAATCTGCTGATCGTCATACAGTTCAATCAATGTTCTCATCGCAATCCTCCATTGTTCGAAATACGAAAGCCGGAATATCCGGCTTCTGTTGAAAAGTCCTTTTTAATGATACCGTATCAGATTTCAAAATAGGTGACTGATTTATCCTTCGGCCAGAGAACTCTGTATTCCACATGCAGATTCTTTGTCTCATGAGGTGCCAGTCTGCACTTCCACTCCAGCTTTCCGGTTTTTGCGTCATAAACAGCAGAACTGAGAGATACAGTTTCCACTGTGATTCCCTGCTCGCGGCTGAGCGGAATCTGATCGGAAACTGAAACATCCGCTTCTTCCTCTTTTCCGTTGACAACCTGAATGTCGAATTCATAGACAGCGGACTGCTGGTTTCTTAACAGTGCCTCAGAGGCCTTCTTTTTCCGTGCACTTCTGCTCAGGCGGATTCTTTCTTCTGTTCCCAATGCAATCAGATAGGTTTCTTCCGCATAATCCGGATTCACATAAGCTGTGCCGCTGTAAATTCCTTCCAGATAAACCGAAGCGTTACCGTGAATCATCATCGGCAGATCCGCTGTATTCACACAGGCAAGAAGATACGCACGGATATCTTCCTTCGGTACTGCCTTGATAATATATTCCGCCGGAATTTCAAAATTCTGCAGATCAATATACATTCCGTCCTTTGCGGACTGAATATCATATACAGAACTGCATGTGTATTCTGTCATCGTACTGGTCACTTCCACAGCTGCTTCCGGCATGGAAAGATTCTTTAACAGCGCTGTATCTTCAGAAACAGCCTCCTCCATATCGTACGCCGCTGTCGCTTTCATCATCCGCGGAGCGGCACCGAATACCATATTCTTCCTGGGTTCTTCAAAATCCAGATAAACAGGATCCAGATCCGGCAGATTTGCGGAGCGGACCGGCGTTCCCGTACGAAGGGAAACACGTACTCCTTTCCAGTCTTCGCCTGTTTTCTGTCTGACCTCCGCTTTAAAGCGAAGTTCAAGCGGTCCCTTTGCGTCTGTATGAATTTCGTATTTGGAATCCCATGAGGCGGCATTTTCCTGATATGTCATTTCAAAAGGATATTCGCCTGCAGTCTCAGCGGTT
Organism: uncultured Erysipelotrichaceae bacterium; assembly: GCA_947167125.1. Taxonomy (GTDB): domain Bacteria; phylum Bacillota_I; class Bacilli_A; order Erysipelotrichales; family Erysipelotrichaceae; genus Bulleidia. The sequence goes on along the minus strand of CAMVGT010000036.1, from coordinate 8,064 downwards.
AACAAAGCGGAAATCAAAGGACGGTTTTCCTGATCGTAAACCTGGTTCAGCTTCTCATTCAGCTTTTTCTTTTCTTTTTCAAGCGAACGTACTTTGGCATTGATCAGCTTGAGCCGTTCGGGATAGGCGTTGATATACTTTTCCGCCTGATCGATCGTCGCATTCTGCAGCATTGCGAAACCGGATGTGTTCTGCCACATTTCCGCCTGTTTCTTCAAAGCATCGATCTGTTCCTGTGCAGCCGCGATCTGATCGGCGATTTCTTCGGATTCACCGTCTTTATGATCCGGTGTCATCACATGCACAGCAGATGCGGAAATATCTGCAGGGAAATGCAGACGCAGCGTATCAATATATGAGGATGCGGTAAGTCCTGCAATCAGGACCTGATTGGTACCGGCTTCCAGCTGTACTTTTCCCTGACGGACAGCTGTGCAGCCATGTCTGTAAATCTGTACTTCTTTCACTTCTGTCTGGATTGATTTCATAAATAAGCGCACCTCCGTTCATTTCCATTATAGCAATGCTGTAAAAACGTTATGTTAATATCTGCGGTCAATGCTTTTCTTCCGCTTCTTTCTTTGCCAGTTTTTCGCATGCGGTGAATGGATTGCGCGGATTGTTATGATGATTGGCAATACATGCTTCGCAATTGCGGTAATTCGGGCAGCCTGCCTTTTCACCTCTTGGACACGGGCATTTTTCGGGATTGTAAAGATAATCCGGTCTGTACTCTGACATGATTCACTCCTTTATCTGTCAACACTGACAGTTCACTCTTCTTCCTTCATTTTACAGGCTTTCACATAAGACCGTAAGAACAGAAAAAAGATCTGCTTCCCTGATGATGGTCTGCAGATCTTTTTAAAGTTAAATCAATCTGAAATCACTCAACGATTTCGATGATGTTTCCGGAACCTACTGTACGGCCGCCTTCACGAATGGAGAACTTTGTTCCCTGTTCAACAGCGATCGGGTTCAGCAGTTCAACTGTCATTTCAACGTTATCGCCAGGCATGCACATTTCTGTGCCTTCCGGGAGCTGAATAACGCCTGTAACGTCAGTTGTACGGAAGTAGAACTGAGGACGGTAGTTGGAAACGAACGGTGTATGACGTCCGCCTTCTTCCTTCTTCAGAACGTAAACCTGTGCAACGAACTTTGTGTGCGGAGTAACGGAACCCGGCTTAGCGAGAACCTGACCACGCTCGATTTCGTCACGGTTGACACCACGGAGCAGAGCACCGATGTTGTCGCCGGCCTGAGCGAAGTCCAGAGTCTTACGGAACATTTCGATTCCGGTAACGACTGTTGTACGTGTTTCCTTGATACCAACGATTTCAACCTGGTCGTTGAGGTTCAGTTTACCACGTTCTACACGGCCTGTAGCAACTGTACCACGGCCTGTGATTGTGAAGACGTCTTCAACAGCCATCAGGAACGGCTTGTCGAATTCATGAACAGGAGCAGGGATCCAAGAGTCTACTGCATCCAGAAGTTCCTTGATAGCCGGTGTCCACTTCGGATCGCCCTGGAGAGCGCCGAAAGCAGAACCACGGATAATAGGTGTGTCGTCGCCTTCGAATCCATATTCGGAGAGGAGTTCACGAACTTCCATTTCAACGAGGTCGATGAGTTCTTCGTCGTCAACCATGTCGCACTTGTTCAGGAATACAACCATCTTGGGAACGCCTACCTGACGAGCGAGCAGGATGTGTTCACGAGTCTGAGGCATCGGTCCGTCAGTAGCAGCAACTACGAGGATAGCGCCGTCCATCTGAGCAGCACCAGTGATCATGTTCTTGATGTAGTCAGCGTGACCTGGGCAGTCAACGTGAGCGTAATGTCTGGTATTTGTCTGGTATTCAACGTGAGCTGTGTTGATTGTGATACCACGAGCCTTTTCTTCAGGAGCGCCGTCGATCTTGTCATAAGCTTCGAAAACAGCCTTACCGTCTTCAGGATGCTCAGCAAGATACTTTGTGATCGCTGCTGTCAGAGTTGTTTTGCCGTGGTCTACGTGACCGATCGTGCCAATGTTGACATGTTCGAGGGATCGGTCAAAATGTTCCTTTGCCATTTTTAGTTTTCCTCCTGGTTATTTTTCAGTCTGCATTAATTTTAGCGGACTTAGTACCTTAATGCAATAATTACTTGCTTGCACCGGTTGTGTTTTTCGCGATGATTTCCTTAGCGATATTCTTCGGCACTTCTTCGTAGTGGTCCATTGTCATCATGTATGTTCCGCGGCCCTGTGTGAATGAACGCAGGTCTGTAACATAGCCGAACATGGATGCCAGCGGGATGAATGCCTTAACCTTGATAGCGTTGCCTGTTTCTTCCTGTTCACGGATCTGTCCGCGGCGCTTTGTAACGTCACCCATGACAGCACCGAGATACTCGGACGGAGCAGTGATGTCAACAGCCATAATCGGTTCAAGAATAGTCGGATCGCAGATCTTGGCAGCTTCCTTCAGTGCAAGGGAAGCAGCGATCTTATATGCCTGTTCACTGGAGTCGACATCATGGTAGCTTCCGTCGAAGAGGACTGCCTTGATATCAACAACAGGATATCCTGCAACAAGACCGTTGTTGAGAGCTTCTTCGAGACCTGCCTGTGTCGGCTTGATGAATTCCTTCGGAACGGATCCGCCGATTGTCTGGTCTTCGAATTCGAAGCCTTTGCCCGGGTTCGGGAAGAATCTGATCCATACGTCACCATACTGACCATGACCGCCGGACTGACGGATGAAGCGGCCTTCTGCCTCGCCTTCCTTACGGATTGTCTCACGGTAAGCAACCTGAGGCGCACCTGCTGTGGCTTCGACTTTGAACTCTCTCTTCATACGGTCCATGATGATATCCAGCTGAAGCTCACCGACACCGGCAATGATTGTCTGTCCAGTTTCTTCATCTGTATATGTACGGAATGTCGGGTCTTCCTCAGCCAGCTTAGCCAGCGCCGCGTCCATCTTCTGGGCGTCACCCTTTGTTCTGGGTTCGACGGACATCTGGATAACCGGTTCCGGGAATACCATGGATTCAAGAATGATCGGATGGTTTTCATCGCAGAGTGTGTCGCCTGTTGTAGTGTTCTTGAGACCTACAGCACCGGCGATATCGCCTGCGTAGACTTCATCAATATCTGCACGGTGGTTAGCGTGCATACGGACGAGTCTTCCGAATCTTTCTCTCTTATCCTTGGAAGCGTTAAGAACGTAGCTGCCTGCTGTCGCGGTACCGGAGTATACGCGGAAGTATGTCAGACGGCCTACGAACGGGTCTGTCGCAACCTTGAATGCAAGAGCTGCGAACGGTTCCTCATCTGAAGGATGGCGTTCATCTTCTGTTCCGTCTTCGAGATGGCCCTTAATGGAGGGTACATCTGTCGGAGCGGGCAGATAGTCAACGACTGCATCCAGCATCAGCTGAACACCCTTATTCTTATAAGCGGAACCGCACATTACAGGGAAGAATTCAGAAGTCAGAACGCCTGCTCTGATTGCTCTCTTGATCTCCTCTACTGTAGGTTCTTCGCCTTCAAGGACTTTCATCATAACTTCATCGTCATAATCAGCGATCATTTCCAGCATTGTCTGGTGCATATCTGTCGCTTTGTCGAGATACTGCGCATCAATGTCTGTGATCTTGATATCTGTACCGAGGTCGTTCTGGTACATATACTGCTTCATTGTGACGAGGTCGATGATTCCGCGGAAACTCTGTTCAGCACCGATCGGCATCTGGATCGCAGCTGCCTTGGCACCGAGTCTGTTTCCGATGGATGCGACTGACATATCGAAGTCAGCACCTGTAGCGTCCATCTTGTTGGAGAATACAATACGCGGAACTCTGTATTCTGTAGCCTGTCTCCAGACTGTTTCTGTCTGCGGTTCAACACCAGCTTTGGAGTCAAGAACTGTGACAGCGCCGTCAAGAACACGCAGGGAACGTTCAACTTCAACAGTGAAGTCAACGTGACCCGGGGTGTCGATGATGTTGATCTGGCAATCCTTCCAGTGACATGTTGTAGCCGCGGAAGTGATAGTGATACCACGTTCCTGTTCCTGTGCCATCCAGTCCATCTGGGAAGCACCGTCGTGTGTCTCACCGATCTTGTATATCTTGCCTGTGTAATAAAGGATACGCTCTGTAGTCGTTGTCTTGCCGGCATCGATGTGAGCCATGATTCCGATATTACGAATTTTGTCTAAAGGATACTCTCTAGGCATAAATCGCTCCTTTCGTTAATAAAGCGCAATAGAAGTTCAGAATGCGAATAAAATTACCAGCGATAGTGAGCAAACGCCTTGTTCGCTTCAGCCATCTTATGGGTGTCTTCCTTCCTCTTGACTGAGGCACCTGTGCCGTTGGCAGCATCCATCAGTTCAGCAGCAAGTCTTCTTTCCATTGTCGTCTCGTGACGGCTTCTGGAGAAGTTGACAATCCATCTCAGGGCGAGAGTCAGCTTTCTTTCAGCACTGACTTCAACCGGTACCTGATAGTTGGCACCGCCTACACGGCGGACCTTGAGTTCGAGAACCGGCATAACGTTGCCGAGAGCCTTCTCGAATACTTCCATGGCAGGCTGGCCTGTCTGCTTCTCAATGATTGCGAATGCATCATAGAGAATTGTCTGAGCAGTGCCCTTCTTACCATCGATCATAATCTTGTTGATGAGTTTTGTGACCAGCTTTGAGTTATAGACCGGATCCGGTAAAACTTCGCGCTTAGCTATATAACCTTTTCTTGGCATGTTTTCGTCTCCTCTCTATATTACTTCTTTGCTTTCGGTCTCTTAGCACCGTAAAGGGAACGGCTCTGTCCACGGTCGGAAACACCGGCGCAGTCAAGAGTACCGCGGATAATGTGATAACGTACACCAGGGAGGTCCTTGACACGGCCGCCTCTGATCATAACGACGGAGTGTTCCTGCAGGTTGTGGCCGACACCGGGGATATAAGCGGTGACTTCCATACCATTGGACAGACGTACACGGGCATACTTACGAAGAGCTGAGTTCGGCTTCTTCGGTGTCATTGTGCCGACACGGGTGCATACGCCTCTCTTCTGCGGGCTGCTGAGTTTAGTGGAACGGTTGCGGAGCGAGTTGAAGCCTCTGTTCAGGGCCGGTGACTTGCTCTTGTAAACTTTATCGGTACGGCCTTTGCGTACCAACTGGTTTATTGTAGGCATTTCTGTTTTCTCCTTTCCTTTTGTGCACACATTACCAAGTGTGCCGGATCTTGGACTTTTTTTAGGCTTTGCACGCACAAAGCCCTCTTTTGGTCAAGCTAATACATAATAATGGCACTGCTTCAAGCTGTCAATCATTTATTTTCCTTTGTGCCGAAAAACTTTTACCATTCGTGACTTCCTGCAAAAAAACTAATGAAACAGGTGACCTGACAGCTTTCAGACCACCTGTACTTAACCTTACTTATAATAATCACATGCCGGCATCAGAACGGAAAATGATTGTATGCGGAAACAGGTCAGTATACTGTGAAAGATCCCATTGTTTCACAATACCTTCATTTATTCAGCGAAGTATCATGCTGAACAAGCTGATAGTTCCCATAGGAAGAAATATCATGGATGAATGTATTGTTATATACACCGGCCGCCGCAAATCCGCCGCCTGAGACTGTATCTGACAATGACAGTTTCAATGAATCCTTATCAATCTGAACAATGTTCCGTTCCAGTGCAGCCTTTTCAGAAGTTACAGAATACCAGTAATCATCCGATTCCTTGAAATACGTCTGCAGGAATGAGCAGTCAAAATTTGTCTGTTCCTTTCCATCAAGTTTTAACTCATCATTTTCATCAAAAGAAAAGTATAATGCATCATTGAGCGTATACATCACAAAATCCGATGACGGATATTTCCCGGAAGAAGCCGGGTCAGGGTTTTTCTGTGTACATCCGGCGGAAAGGGCAGATGCACACAGAACAGGTACCAGATACTTATGAATATGTGACTTCATGAAGATACCTTAGATATGTCACTGTTGTTTCCGGAGATGAGAACAATTCAAATGGATGAATAAAACCAGGGAAAGAGTTTGTATCCAAATCAACGCCTGTAACATCTTTATATGCCGCATAGACAAGATGGGAGCAGCAGAACTTGCTTCTATTGGATAACGCAGCAGGAAAACCATACGGTTTGCCAATCTGATTCCTCGCCCACTGAGCTGCAGCTGCGTCCTGTGCAACAGTTGTGCTGGTCACACCAGCCTGCCATACGTTTTTATTATTGAAACGTACTGGATAATTTCCATTCTGCGCAGCGACTCCCGATCCCGGATTTGCTTCATATGTCATATAGTAATCCGGTGCCACGCCATGATTCCTGCATGACCATTATTGAATGCACCTGTAACATTTGTTTCAGTGATACAAATTAATCCATCCCTCCAGTCCCATACTCCAGTAGTATAAGAGTTTGTTGAAACAGTTTGAGTTTGCTGACGATCCGCATAATAACCCGCTTTCTGAAGCCCGATTTCAATCAACGCTTTCTCCATCTTTTGTATTTCTTCTTCTGAAAAAAAACTGATATTGAGCCAGTTCTATCTGCGGTCTCATATTCTTCTGCCAAAACGACATTCATCGGACTGACAAAAATGCAGCCAATTAAAAAGAATAATAAATAAAAGCGTTTCATATAGTCTCCTGACTAAAAAAGCCAAATTAAACAATTAAGAAGTGATGATAATGAGCAGCTGACTCTTTTGACCGGGAACGCAGTCACTGTAATTCCTGAACAAAATATAGCATAGATCATAATTGTGATGTTCTTTCCTGTTACGAAAGGCCCTTTTTCTGTGATGAACGGCTTTATAACAGAAAAAAGGCCTTTCATAACACAGGAAATTGACAAATAAATCCAATTATGCGTTTAAGGAATCAATGCCGTCTTACTGCTTCTTATGACACATTTGCATATATCCTCATGCCTCTTAATATTACAGATGATAAAATTGCCGGTTCATTGCAGGCATTTATCCATTTGGAAATCCAACCTTTTTTGCATATCTGAAACTGAAGTTTTTCTTTTCCTTTTACTTGACGTGTTCGCTATAATAGATGTCACAGGGAGGTGCTTTATGGCGAAGAAAAAAGTCTGTGATTTCTGTCTGAGCGAAGGCGGCGGATTATTCAACCGTCTGGAAGAACTGTCTGACGGGCATCATATTTGCAAAGACTGCAAAAAGCTGATTCAAAAATATAACCTGCCGATGAAATATGATCTGTTCCAGACTCTTGTCACTGCACAGGCCAACATGAAGGATATGATCATGGATGCATATCTGGAAAATCATGATGCGAATGAAGCACTCGCGCACCACTATCCGTTCCCGCCGGTTTTGATGCATGCCGGCGAACACTGCATCAACTCCGTCACTGCTTCACTTACTGTGGATCAGGCGATGATTCCGGATATTCCGGCTGTCCGTTCAATCCAGGCTGTTCAGAAAGGTTCCATCAACAATATCAAAGATGCTTCCGGCGACGGACCAAAAGAAACCGTAACCGGAACATTATATGAAACAGAAGCTGCTTTATATTTCCTGTCTCCGTATATCGTAAACTGCCATCGTCTTGGCTACATGAAGCGCAATACCGGAGATACAGATAAAGTTAAGGTAGTAACACCGACGAAGGAATTTACCTACTCGATCGAGCATGCGGATCTTTTCTACCTGCGCGAACGTTTCTATCAGAAGGTAAACGCTGCCCGTCATAACAAGGATAAGCATCTTATTTATATCACCAATGACAATCAGGTCAGAATCACACCTGGTGTCTATGATATTCCCAAGAGCTTAAGACCGGGTATTTATAGAGTTAAAGCAATCAAGGATGCCGGACTGCATATCAAGGATCCGCTCGGCAGAATCAAAGATTATTATGAAAATGAGGAACATATCGATCTGCGTGACGGCGGTGTGCTTGAATGCACCGGTGAATACCAGCTCCAATGGATCGGTGAAGAACTGAAGGGGCTGTAACAGTTGAAAAACTGCTACAGTCTCTTTTTTACACTTTGCAAAT
>CAMVGT010000035.1 GCA_947167125.1 uncultured Erysipelotrichaceae bacterium | reverse complement strand
ATATGCAATCACGGTTTCCATTCTTTTGCGGATGGCATAGTCAGCCTGCAGAAGAAAGAAATACGCAAGGTGCGGATTCTGCTCACACCCGATTCCGTATTTGTAATAACTGCCCATGCGCAGTGCGGCATCCGCAAATTCGCAGTCATACTGTTTCAGCCGGAAAGCTACAGCCAGTTCCCTGTAACACTGTGATACAAGATCAAAGGCTGTATGTTCGTCTTTTGCCACCCCTAAGCCGCCTTCAAAGAGATCGGCAAGCTTATAGGTGGATTCCATATACCCTCCGGCGTGACCGATCGAAAAATAGTAATAGGCTCTGTCATAATCCGGGTCGCCCTGCGTCGTGCGGCCGTAGTAATACATATAGCCAAGGGTATTGGCAGCCTGAGGATCAGCGGAAAGGTCATACCATTTCAGAAGATAGAGTTCGGCTTTGTACCAGTCCTGCTGATAATAGCCGTTGCCGTTTCCATAAAAGGCATAGGCCTTGGTTTTTAAACCGAAGATGTTGTCCTCATCGCAGAGATCATCGAGATAGCTTCTGTAAAGAATCTTCGCAGTGTCATCCGCCTGGTAATAGCGGTTTTCCCACCAGGAGATATACTGCTGTTTCTGGAAATCGGTCAGTTCCTTTTCCATCGGGCCTTTATCTCTGTTTTTTATGAATACATCCAGTTCATGATACAGATCATGCATGTCATACGGAACGCTTTCGGCAAAGAATGACTGCAGGCCGGTCCAGATGAAATCGAACATATTGTATGGATTCGGGAAGCCGTCCTCCTCATATCCGTTTTCATCAATGACCTGTGAATCATCGATGCGGTGTTCAGAAAGCATCCGATTCACCGGCATGAACCATTCAAACAGAAATGTATTGAGATCTTCCTTGATTCCTTTGCCCAAAGCTTCATGAACGTCATCAATGGTCAGACTGCAGTCCAGTCTCGCGCCATCGCCATAGGATTCCTGGATATAGCTGTAGGGAATCTGATAGCGCGCAAACATTTCGGCAAGTTTTTTCGGTACAGGCATGCGGAACCTCCTTACTGGATTGTATGTAAAAATCCGTTTTTCGTATTCCCATTATACATCATCTGCTGAATGTTCCTTTGGACCTGCGCGGTACAATCCAAAGAAAAAAGTGAAGAAACAGTCTTCTCCACCTTCTGTATTTATTCAGTTTCGCAGCTGATGACAACCCCTCTGCGTTCCATATAGTAGCTGCATAATCCCCTTGCAGGAAGAATCTGCACATCCGCATCCGGATAGTTTTCCAGCACCGTATTTTTCAAAGCAGCTGCCATCGCTTCATTTTCCACATGCGTGATGACTGCCCTGCCGCCTTTATATCCGGCTTTGACTGTTTCCTGATACAGTGTCTTGACAGCCTTTTTCTCTCCTCTTGCCTTGCCGGTCACACTGATCTTTCCTTCTTCAGAAGCAGTGCCTATAACTGAAATGTTCAGTACACACAATGCGGCTGCGGCGGCTTTATTGATGCGGCCGTTCTGGGCGAGATTGTGCAGGGAGAAGAAAGAGAAGAAAAGACGTGTATGTTTCAGATAATCCCTTGCCCTGACATCAATGCTTTCAAACGGTTCCCCTGCTTCGATCAGTTCTTTCAGATTTAACAGCAGAAGCACTTCCTCGGCTCCGGTGGAAAGCGAATCGATGACGGAAATCTTTGCGTCAGGATGTTCCTCTTTATAGATTTCAGCAGCGGACATTGCGCTGTTGTAGGAACCGGAAAGAGAGCTTGTCACGGTTGACACAAAGATTTCAGAAGCGCCTTCATAGGCCGCCAGCCAGTCATTGACGGATGGGCAGGATGTATAGGAACGTCCTCTGTAGGATGCCAGATAATCCAGCATTTTTCTGATATCCATTGACGGATCATCCGTAAAGCTTTTTTCATCGGTATAGATTTTCAGAGGAACCGTCTGAAAATCATCCATATCCAGTGTATATAAATCACAGGAAGAATCTGCGATCAGTCTCATGTTCACACCTCCGGCTAACAAACGGAATTGTATGCATTTTTGCAAAATGCTAAAATGTACAAAAAGGCTTAAAATGTAACACTTCTTACAAATGAGCGGAAAGTGTAACACTTATGAAAATCAAGACTGAACTTAACAGCCGGACTGTTCCGACAAGAATCGCGATCGGAAACGGCATTCTCGATGAACTGGAAAAGAAAGATCTTTCAGACATCAAAGTCAGCGATGTGATCAAAAACGCGAAGGTTTCCAGAATGTCCTTCTACCGCTATTATGAAAATCTGTATGACGCCTTATGCGATTATCTCAACATCATCGTCAACGGCTATATGATCGAAGGCGGCGAACTGAATGATCCCGGTGTTTTTATGAAGCTGGAACATATCGAATTCTCACTGAACTATTTCGACCGCTATGCAAGATATTTCCTGATTCTCAACAGAAACGGACTCTATACGATTCTGATCGACGCGGTCAATGAATATATGATGAAGAACATCCTTCCACGGAAGAAGCTCCATATGTATGAGCTCTACGCCTATGCCGGAGGACTTCTCAATTCCTTCCTGAAATGGGAAGAGGACGGAAAAAAAGAAAGTGCGCACAATGTCGCGCTTATGATCTACCGCCTTTTCACCCGCTCCTCAAACGATGAACTTCCTCTGTAAATACATCCCTTCAAAGCGGTCGGACGGCCGCTTTTTTTTCGGAAAGAAAAAGCCGGTGCGATGTGCACCGGCTTGGATTAAATCACAATATATTTCAGAATGAACAGCAATGCCAGAACATACATCAGTTTGGACATGCCCTGTGTTTTGCCCATCAGAAGATGGAGTGCGACATAGCTGATGACACCGAAGGAGATACCTTCGGAAATGGAATAGGCAAAGCCCATCATAGCCATTGCAGAGAAGCAAGGAATTGCTTCAAGCATGTCGTTCCAGTCAATATTGACAACCTGCTGCATCATCAGGAAGCCGACAACGATCAGTGCCGGTGCTGTCGCAAAGGACGGAATTGTAAGGAACAGCGGAGAAATAATCAGTGACACCAGGAACAGAATACCTGTTGTGACAGTTGTGAGACCTGTTCTGCCGCCTTCGGCAATACCGGATGAAGACTCCACGAATGTTGTGATGGTGGAAGTACCCAGGCATGCGCCGACTGTGGTACCGACAGCGTCAGCCAGAAGGACGCCGCGGATTCCCGGCAGCTTGCCGTCTTCATCAAGCATGTCCGCTTTTGCGGCGCATCCGATGACAGTTCCCAGTGTGTCAAAGACATCGACAAACATGAAGGCGAATGTCATGACCACAAAGTCCAGGAAGTGTTCGGCAATGAACGCAAAGTCAAACTGGAAGATCATATTGACCGAAAGATCCGGAAGGGAAATCACTTTGGTGGGAATGACGGAATAGAATCCGATCGAAGGATCCGGAACATAAAGACCTGTCAGCTGGCACAGAATACCGAGAACCCATGTGATCAGGATGCCGTAGAGCATATATCCCTTGACGCCTTTGATTAAAAGCCACGCCGTAATGATGACACCGATCAGTGTCAGGATGACGGTAATACCTTCGGTAAAGAACAGTCCGTTGGAGAGCGATGCTTTCAGGGAATACAGACCTACCAGAGGGGAAGAGTCAACGATGACATGGGAGTTCTGCAGACCGATGAAGGTGATGAAGAAACCGATGCCTACGGAAACAGCTGTCTTGAGCTGTTTGGGAATGGCGTTGAAGATCGCTTCCCTTATGTTTGTCAGAGACATGATAATGAAGAGAATGCCTTCCACTAAGACAGCGGTCAGAGCAGCCTGCCAGGAGTAGCCCATTCCAAGGCATACTGTATAGGCGAAGTAAGCATTCAGACCCAGTCCTGCCGAAAGCGCAAACGGCTTGTTGGCAAACGCAGCCATACAGAAGCAGGCAATTGCGGAAGCGACTGCAGTCGCAAACAGAATGGAACCGCCGGCGTTTTCAAGACCCGGTGCGGCGCTGAGAATTGAAGGATTCAGTGCCAGGATGTAAACCATTGTCATGAACGTTGTGATGCCGGCCATGAGTTCGGTTTTCACATTGGTGCCGTTTTCCTTCAGTTTGAAGTATTTTTCAAGCATGTTAGCCCCTTTCCTTCCTCTTTTCCGTTTCTATCCCCACAAAAAAGAAGAACACCCGTCAATTATAGTTCGTTTTTTCAACAGGTGAAAGATTCTTTGTGCATTCATGCGAAAGAATATGGAATGGATATCAAAGAAAAAATGCTTACTGACTGCTGTGGGCGCTGAAGGATCCGGAAATTTTCAGAAAGACATCCGCGATTTCAGCCGGGCTTTCCTGAAATGCCCTTCTCATCCATTTCCCAGCATCATCCATAAGATCCCGGTCAGGCTTGCCGTCACATAGTCCTGTTCGCTTCTGCGGAAACCGCCGTAGATATAATTCGGTGTTCTGTTCAGAAAAAAGCGGAAACGGTTCATCAACATATGGAACATTCCGTTTTTCTCCAGCAGCAGCGCATAGGACTGATGTTTCTTCCAGAAGGAAAAGAAATAAACAGCATGCTTTTTAAAACTGCCATTGATTTCTGCAGGAGGAGTCGGTGGGTTTCAAATTTGTTCTCACTTTCAGTCAATTTGTGCGCAGAAATGTTATCAGATCCCTGCTGACGGGAAGTGAAATGCCGAAAGCACCGAAGCGGCATTTCTGGATCAAACCGGAAAACAGGAAAGACTGAATTACAATATCAGTGCTGAAGTACACATGATGTGTGCTTCGGCACTTTTTTCGATCACAAAACCGTATTTGTGAAGCGGAAAATATGCAATAATGCAGGAAACGAAATGAGGCAGAAAAATGGATCTTCGTGTAATCGAATATTTTCTGGCAGTGGCGGAAGAAGGAAATATATCCCATGCGGCTGAAAAGCTTCATGTCTCCCAGCCGACTGTATCCAGACAATTGATGGATCTTGAATATGAACTGAATAAAAAGCTGTTTGAAAGAACAAACAAGAAAGTTGTTTTAACCGAAGAAGGACTGCAGTTTCAGGAAACCGCGATGGATATTCTCCGTCTTTTCGACAAGGCAAAAAGTTCCAGATACAGTGAAAGCGATCTGGCTGGCGATCTTTATATCGCCGCAGCTGAAATCGAATCCTTCTCACTGCTTGCTGAAAAGATCGCTTCCTTCCATGATGAACATCCCCATGTCATCTTCCACATCCATCCCGGCAATGCGGAAGAAATCCTGAGCGCCATCGACAAAGGTACGGCAGATCTTGGATTCAGTGTCCGATCCAGCGACACCACACGGTTTGAGGTTCATGATCTCAATATCACGGAGCGCTGGGGAATTCTTGTCAGAAAGGATCATCCCCTTGCCCTGAAAGAATCTGTACGTGCGGAAGATCTGCTTCATGAAAAACTGCTGATTCCGGAAAACAGCCGCTTAAGAAGCGACATCAGAGAATGGTTCGGAAGCAAGCATCATTTTGCCGGTGAATATACACTGGTAAAAAACGCGATGATCCTGAGCGCAGTCAGCGGATGGGTGACGGTATGCCTGCAGGCAGAACGGTTTGCGGACAGAAATCTTGTCTTCATTCCGCTGGAACCCGAACATACGGCTGCGTTGTCGCTGATCTGGAAGAAACGCGCTGTCTACCCTGCCCATTTCCTGAAATTCATGGAATCTTTTGACATACAGATTATGAATACATTGTAATTTGATATAGGTATTTCACATTTCAAAAAATATCTCCTATACTGTGTATGTAAACAGATATGGAGGTATTTTCAATGGAAAACTTTATTTATCATATGCCGGTAAAAGTCTATTTCGGAGTCGGCGGAGTTGAGAAGCATCTGCCTGCTGAAATGAAGAAATACGGTGAAAAAGTGATGGTCGTCTATGGCGGCGGATCAGTCAAAAGAAACGGCACTCTGGACACACTCAGAAAGACGCTGGAAGAGTGCGGAAAAACAGTGATCGAATTCGGAGGCATCGCATCCAGTCCGACATATGAAAAAATCAAAGAAGGCATCGCGCTTTATAAAGAAGAAAAAGCAGATCTGATCATTGCCCTGGGCGGCGGATCGGTCGTCGACTCGGTCAAAATCATGGCCGCCGGAGCCCTGACAGATGAAGACATCTGGGAAGAGGAAACAGTGAATCACAGAATTCCTGAAAAGATGGCGCACTATGCGGTTGTACTGACAATCTCAGGAGCGGGTGCGGAAATGGATCATCTTGGCGCATGTACCTATGAAGCAATCCATCAGAAGAAGACACTGACAGGTCCCTATGCGGATTTTGTCATCGAAGATCCGTCCTATCTTATGAGCATTCCCCTGCATGTCTTTACACCGGGTGTCTTTGACTCTTTAAGCCACTGCATGGAATCGTATTTCGGCAGAGGTGAAAATGTATGGGATGAGATCAATGAAAGCCTGATGAAGAATATCATCCGCAACGGGAAAGCATTGATGAAAGAGCCTGACAGTATGGAAATCCGTTCCAACCTCATGTGGGATTCATCACTGATTCAGTCCTTCAGCTTCTATATGGGCAAGCCCGGAGATTTCCAGGCACACGGAATGGAGAATATGCTTGCGGCATATACCCATAAAACTCACGGCACCCAGCTGGCAATCCTGCAGCCGGTTTACTATGACCATGTCTATAAAGATGATCTGAACAAATTCAGCAAATTCGCAGTCAATGTCATGGGCGTCGATCCTGCAGGAAAAACAGATGAGGAAACAGCGGCCGCAGGAATCGCAGAACTGCGCGCATTCATCAAAGAACTGCAGCTGCCTTCTTCATTTACTGAAGCAGGCGTGGAAATCAGCGATGAAACCGCAAAAGCCGTTTCGCAGACATGCGGTGTATCCTCCACCAACGCAAGAACCCTTTCCAGAGATGAAATCTTTGAAATCATCTGCGAATGCAGATAAGAAACATATGAAACAGGAAATCATCTTCTGCCTTTCAGGTACAGGCAACAGTCTGTATGCCGCAAAAATGCTCGGTACTGAGATCTGCGGCATTGCCCGTGAAATAAAAAAAGAAAACAGACATTACCGTGCAGAGCGCATCGGCATAGTCTGTCCGACATATGAATTCGATGTCCCTGAAATTGTAAAAGAATTTATCAGGACAAGTACATTTGAAACGGAATATCTCTATGTTATCGCCACCTACGGCATGCACCATGGAGGTCTTGCCGAAAGGCTTGCCGCATTCATGAAGGAATGCGGCCGACCTGCCGCATATATCAATACGGTACTGATGGCGGATAATGCCCTGCCGGTATTCAACATGGATGATCAGCGGGATACCAACGTTTCAAAACATGTGGATGAACAGCTGTCTGCCATCGCTGCAGACATTGCGGAAAAAAAGCATTTCATCCAGCCTTCCCCGAAAGAGGAAACCGATTTTTATCTTGGATATCTGAAACACCCTCTCGGTTTCACCTGGTCGGATGACAATCCGCTCTATACTGTTTCTGACGCATGCATCGGGTGCGGGACATGTGAAAGGATCTGTCCAATGAAATGCATCGAAATGAAAGACGGGCATCCGGAGCATTCCTATGGTGCATGTCTGATGTGCCTTGCATGTATTCAGGCCTGTCCCAAAAAAGCAATCCGCTTTGCGTCAATTCATGAGCAGAATCCGGAAGCGCGCTACCGCAATGAAAACATCACACTGAACGATCTGTTCAGACTCAATCAGTAAACGGAGAAGAATATGCTTTTCCGTTTTTTTACCCTGACATTTTACATATGATGGCAGACGCAGTAAAAAACCAGACATTTCTGCCTGGTTATGATTCTTACAGCTCTGCTGTATCTGCCGGGAAAATGATGCCTGCATCTTTTCTTGCGGTTTCCATGACTTTGGAAACTGTGCAGCTGGCTTTGAGAAGTTCTCTCATATGTTCGTAATTGCCTGTGTTCACGGTTTCGATGAAATCAAGGAATTCATAGAGAAGTCTGTGATTGCCGCTGTCATCTTTATAAGGATCGCTTGTTCCGTCATTGGATTCCACGGAGAACGATGTCATGCCGTTTACGGGAGTTTTCATTTCAATACATGCCTTGTCGCCCTGGATGGAGCAGATGACAGGTGCCTTGCAGTCCTTGGCAGCGATTGTCACAGCTTTGAATGTGCCGTAGTCCAGTGTGAGAATGCCGGAAGCAGATCATGGCAGAATACGGTCTGTTCTGTTGATTTCAGTCCCAGGACCATTGAAGAAGTCACAGAGCTTTCAGAAAATGTAATTGAACTGTGCAGAGAAAACGGCATTGAAGAAAAGCAGGCATTCTTTACCTGATTATGTCTTGAAGAACTTGCGGTCAATGCCATTCAGCATAATGCAAAGCTGAAACATCCCCTTCATCTTCATGTCCGCTTTTCGATCACGGAAAAACAGCTGGTTCTCAGACTCCGCGATCAGGGACGCCCCTATGATCTTACCCGCACATACAGTATGATTAAACCAGATGATCCTTCTTCCCATATCGGCCTGTGTCTTGTTTACGCAAATGCGGAAGAAGTGACATAGTCTTCATTTTTCCAGATGAACAACATCTGTATCCGCCTTGCCGCAAAGCGCAAAGACGATAACAGCACAGAAACAGCATTCTCAAAGGAGTAAAAAGATGGATTTAAGGGTATTGGAATATTTCCTTGCCGTCAGCCGGGAAAAAAGTTTTTCAGCAGCCGCTGAAGTCATACATATCTCACAGCCGACACTGTCAAGGCAGATCGCGGATCTTGAGAAGCATCTCGGCAAGCAATTGCTGATACGGAATCCGAAAAACCTGCAGCTGACAGATGAAGGAAGACTGCTGAAGGAACGGGCGGAAGAAATCCTTTCGCTTGTCGCAAAAACAGAAAATGAAATCAGAACCGATCAGGCGGAAATGACTGCCGATCTTTATATCGGCGCCGGTGAAACCCCGGGTGTCCATCTGATCACGCTCGCTGCCGCAAATCTGCGGAAGAAGTTTCCGAAAATCCGGCTTCATATTTCCAGCGGCGACTCCGCCGATCTCAACTGGCAGCTGGATCATGGACTGATTGATCTTGC
Organism: uncultured Erysipelotrichaceae bacterium; assembly: GCA_947167125.1. Lineage (GTDB taxonomy): Bacteria > Bacillota_I > Bacilli_A > Erysipelotrichales > Erysipelotrichaceae > Bulleidia. Next base: position 16,770 of record CAMVGT010000035.1, on the reverse strand, counting down.
CCTGCTGTTTTCCGATCCCGATCAGGAACAGTATATCTGCATCAACCTGCCACATCAGGATGTGCAGGGCGTTTATATGCGCAAGGATGATCCCCTGGCGGAAAAAGAAAAAATCCGGCCGGTACCGGATCTGTATGGCAAGCCGCTGATTGTCAATCGCGGAGCCGGGAATGAACTTCTTCCCGGAATTCCCATCAGCCAGTTTGAGATTTCCGGTACATACAGCCTTCTTTACAACGCCTCTTTGATGGCGGAAGACGGAATCGGCTATGTGATCGGACTGGAAGGAATTATTCATACCGAAGGAACGGATCTCTGCTTCAGACCGTTTGAAACTGACGCAAAGGCACAGCTGAAGCTGGTGCGCAGAAAGCAGCAGATTCTGACCCGTCCCCTCGAACTCTATCTGGAAGAAATCAATCAGCTGATTCATGCGGAATGACGCATGATCAGCTTTTTTTCTTTTCTGTCACGAAAGCAAGCGCAGCCAATGCCGCAAAAATCAGGGATGCCGCAATGAACTGTCCGGGCAGAGATGCGGTAAACAGTCCGAGCAATGTTCCAAGATACGGTGCCGCAAATGCGCCGAGCGACTGGAATACAAGCACCGATGCAGTTCCCTTTGAACCATAGACCGAAATCTTTTCCTGCAGATACGGTACAAAGGCAAGATAGCCGAAACCAAGCAGGAACGCCCCGACCGCAAGAATCAGAAGATTCGGCGCAAAGGAAGCTGTGATAAAACCGGCGGCACAGATCAGATAGAAAACAGGAAGAGAAATTCTGCCAAGCAGTGATGACATCTTTCCGTAAACCGCTCCGGCAATCATGGAACCAGCGGAAATGCACATGACAAGCAGACTTCCCGCTCCGGCTGACGAAATGCCTTTATCCGCCGCCAGTGTCGCGCATTTGATGACAAACAATGTCGCTGCCAATACTGAAACAAACATCATGAGACCGGTCAGATACATATTCAGCTGACCTTTGGAAGCTCCCTGATCCGCTGAAGAAGTGCAGATGGAACGGACATGAGGAATAAAGAACAGAACCAGAAGGAACACGATGAATCCGCAGAGATAGACAAGGAATGAAATATTCCATCCGAACACAAGCAACTGTCCGGCAATAAATGTTGTCAGAAGACTCGCAAGTCCGCCTGCACTTCCCTGCAGACCGATCATCTGGCTTCTTTCATTTCCGGAAAAGAAGTAAACAATCAGAATCAGAAGCGAAGAAGAAATCAGACCGCACCCGAATCCGAATACCGCTCTTGCGGCCAGGATCAGAATCATATTGTTCAAAATGGCAGGCAGTGTTCCTGCGCATGCTGCGAGCAGACTTCCGGCAAGCACGGTCTTTTTATAGCCGAGCGCACCTGCGATCCGGCCGGAAAGCAGAACTGCAAGCATGGATGAAAGAGATGGGATTGTAGTCATCAGTTCAATCAAAGAAAGCGGAACGTCCGGGAATGCGGCAGCCATGGCAGGAATATTGCCGGCAACCGCATTGACGGATGCAGTAACGAAACAGCAGGACAGCAGAGCAGCTTTCAGGATCAGGTTCTTGTTCATATGGATTTCCTCCCTGACTGCAGTATATATGAACTGCAAGCGTATTTGAATTGCTTATAAAGAATATATTTCTATTCATATTATGAATATTCTTTTGCAGTAAAAAAGACAGGGATCTGCGTCCCTGCCTTCTTTATTATGCTTTGATTCAGAATCAGAATTCCGGAATCGCTTCCGCGCTGTTGAGCATGGTTGCTTCACGGGATTCATCAATCAGACTTCCGAGGATTTCCAGGAACTGATCGACTTCCTCTTCGGTATTGTAGATACCGAAGCTGCAGCGGATCATGCCCGGTGTCTTCATTTCCATGCAGTTGGCATATGTCGAAGCTTCTTCATCCGAAATACCCATTAAGCGCCATACATACGGATGTGCACAGAATGCGCCGCGTCTTGTCGCAACGCCGCCGTTTTCAGCCAGCTTTGTAGCCATGATGAAGGAGTTGATATCGGTGAGGTTGAATGAGACTACACCGACTCTGTCATCGATATTTTCCGTATCGCCGTAGATGATGACATTGTCAAATTTCTTCAGTCCTTCAATGAGTCTGGCATTGAGTTTCTTTTCATGTTCCGCAATTGCGTCAAATCCGACCTGTTCCAGAACATCCATTGCCTTGGCAAGACCGATGATGGAAGGATAGTTCGGAGAACCTGCTTCATAGAGCTCCGGCGCGTATTTCCAGATGACATCATTGTCTCTGACAATCTTTACGGTTCCGCCGCCGACGAATTCCGGCATGTGTCTGTCCAGTTCATCCCACGGACCGACGATTGCGCCACCGCCGTAAGGGGAATACATTTTGTGAGCTGAGAAGACGAAGAAGTCAATATTCTCTTCCGGTGTATCTCCGGTCATTGAGAAGGCTCTGTGGGCAACGATCTGGGCACCGTCGACGATGATCTGTGCGCCGTGCTCATGCGCCATTTTCGCGACTCTGTGAACATCGGTGATATAGCCTGTGACATTGGAAGCCGCTGTCACGGTGACATATTTGACTTTGCCTTCGTTTTCGGTTAACAGACGTTCGATATCATCGTAGATGATTCTTCCCTGATCATCGACTTCGGCATAGAGAACCTTGCAGCGCTCACGCCACGGCAGGTCATCGGAATGATGTTCCATGCGGGTGGTGATGACGATGTCATCTTCGCTTTCAATCAATGCGCCTGCCAGCTTGTTGAGACCGTCTGTTGTGGAATTGACATAGATGGTGTCATAGACGTCAGGATCGGCATTGAGGAAGCTGCATACACGTTCACGTGCTTCTGCCACAAGGTCTGTCGAATGATTGGACTTCACCGAGAAGCCGCGGCCGATGGAACCGTACATCTTCAGTTCTTCATCAATCAGATCCGCGACCGGTTTCAATGCCGGAGTTGTCGCGGCATTGTCAAAATTGATCATGGGTCTCTTTGTGCCGTCGGCCAGTTCAACCGGTTCATCCACGCCGACAATGTAATCACGGATATTGTCGATGGTATAGACAACTTCGGGCGTTTCGGTTTCTTCACCTGCAGGTTCTTCCGACTTTTCAGGCTCCTGGGGTTCTGTGTCGGAAGACTGCTGCTGGGAACAGCCGGCAATCAGGCTGCAGCACATGAATAAAGCAGGAATAACTCGCAGAATTTTTTCTTTCTTCATTTTCTTTTTCCTCCTGTTGTACATCCCCTGAAAAAAGCGGACTGCCGTTGTATTCAGGGATTCGCGAAATGATTCTTTTCAGTGAAAAATCGCAGTTTCAGAATGCATTATAAAATCTGATTCTGAATTTCACTTGATAACTTCTACTTTGATTATAGCAAGAGAATCGAAGGATTACAGTTTCAGAAAATTAATTTTTTCACAGAGATACAGGAATCTCAGACGATCAGGCAGAAACACATATAAAAAGGGAACTATTCCCCTTCTTTGAACCGTTTCATCATTTCATTGGTCAGACTGTAATCATTGGACTGCAGAACGATGTCATCCCTTTTTACCCATTCGGCATAGCGCAGTTCACTGCGGTCGACTGTGATTGTATCGTCTCCATCCACTTCACAGTAATATCCGGCAAGAATATCCGAAGCCGGTCCCCATGGCTGCGATTTGTAATAGCGGATGTTTTTGACATTGAGTCCGGTTTCCTCCTTCACTTCCCTTGCCACGGTTTCTTCAAAGGTTTCCCCGATTTCGGTAAAGCCTGCCACCAGCGCACTGCCGCCATACCCTTTTGCGTATTTCGTTATCAGCATCTTCTCCCCGTTTGTCACGCCGACAATCACAGCCGGATTGATCCGCGGGTAAATGATATTGCCGCAATCCGGGCAAAACATGGCGCGTTCTGATTCATGCGGAACCGTTTTATGTCCGCATCTGCCGCAGTATCTGCTGGTTTCATACCATTCGGCAAGATGATATGCCGTAAACAGTGCATAGACGGTTTCCTTCGGCTGCAGATTCTGCCTGCGGATTTCCCTGAAATCCATATAGGCATAGCCTTCGCATTCCGTTTCTTTTAAACAGAGAAACAGATGATTTTCATCAATGGAGAAAAGATAGATGAGATCTTCATGACTGACAGACAGATATGATACATGTGGAAACGAAAGAACGTCCCCTTCTGTATTCAGAAGGATCTTTTCCTGAAAGAAGCAGATGACGGAATCATCAGAGGACGGTCCGGTTCTGCGGTATTCGTTGAACAGTTTATGAGGCGCAATATCCTGGATCATAATGTTTTCCTTTTTTCTGTCAGTAATCATAGCAGAGACAGCTCAGAAAAAGGTATAAAAAGACCGGTCTGATACCGTCAAAAAACAGATCCGTGATGCGGATCTGTTTTTACATGAGTGCTTAATATTTTTCAATATGGCCGTATCCTGTCACCAGGAAGTAGGTACCGCAGTGTCTGCATCTGTATTTGGTTGCCGAATCCGCAAACAGGGAAGCCCAGAACTGACGGGAAATCAGTTCCTTATCCCCGTTCTTACAGTTCGGGCAGTGAATATCAATGCCGAGACTGTCATATCCGCCGTTCACCATTTCCGTAAAACTGTCCGGCAGAGTCTTTTCAAATTCTTCAGGATCCACATTGTTTTCAGCGAGAATACGGCATGCGTCATTGTCAGATTCCGCTTCTTTGAGCTTTGCGAGCAGCTCTTCAGGCAGCTTCATCATTTCTGTATACATCTTTTCTGATTATTGATTACTTTTCCATTCTGGAGAAGACGTATGTTTCAATCACTTCCGCTACTGCGCCATGGTCGCAGTCTTTTTCAGTGATGACATCGCATTCCGGTTTCATCGATTCAATTGTATTGGCAACCCCTACGCCAAGACCCGCAGCCTTGATCATGCTCAGGTCATTGTAGTTGTCGCCGATCGCGATGGTATCTTCATGGGCAATGCCGAGCAGGTCCGCAAGTCTTAAGAGTCCTGCGCCTTTGTTGACGCCTTCCTTATTGAATTCAAGATAGCGGTTGGAGGAATAGGATACATCCATATCAGATGTGATGTCGGTCAGTTCTGCGGCGATGGAGCGCAGATATTCATGGTCGGTATTTTCATAGAGGCATTTGACAATATCCGTTCCTTTGAGGAAATCGATATTGTCATCGAAAATCTCCGTGAATTCCTGACGGTTGTCCAGATATGCCCTCTCACCGTCATTGATGTTGTATACATAAACAGTATCCAGTGTATACACGTGCATGCACACATCATATTTCAGACCGCGCTTATACAGTTCGCTTGCCTGTTCAAATGTGATGCCTTCAAAATGCAGAAGCCTGTTTCCCTTGTTTTCGGTAATCGCTCCGCCGTTGAAGGAAATGACATACTGCCCTTCCTTTTCATACTGGCCGAGTTCCTTTAATGTTCCGAATGCGGTGAAGAAAGGTCTTCCGGTGGCACAGACGAAATAGCCGCCCATGTCCATGAATTTTTTGATCGCTTCAATGTTTTCTTCGCAGACAGTTCTGTCTTTGTTGATTAATGTCTCATCGAGATCACTCGCTATTAACCGATACATGATATGTCCTCATTTCTATTTACCTTAAGTTTAACAGAAAACATGGCAGGACAAAAAAGATCTTCCTTTCAGAAGATCATAATGGATTTACTTTTGGGGAAATTTCTGATTGTAACGGTACAGGAAGGTTACAACATGTTCTCTTAAGCATGTTTCATCCGGTCTGAATGTGCCGTCTTTATAGCCGCCGGTGATTTTCTGCTCAGCTGCCCATAAGACTGCTTTGTAATAATATTTGGAGCTGTCTCTGACATCCGGGAACGGACTCTTCATGGACTTGGGTTCCGGCTTTCCTGCCAGTCTCCAAAGGAATGTCACAACCGCTTCTCTTGTGCAGCTTGCCTGGGGACGGAATTCAGTAAATACTCCCTGCGCATTGCGGCAGCCGTTGGCAATCTGATCCCCCACTGCCCAATAGACCGGCGCGCTGTAATATTTGCCTGCCATCGGAACATCCCTGAAAAGAACATTCACCGTGCACTTTGCGGAATTGCCCAGTGTATCATGAACTGTCAGCACTGCGGTACCCGGCTTCAGTGTCCGGATCGTTCCGGATTTTTCAACGACCGCAGCCGAAGGATCGGAGCTTTCAAATGTATAGGTCATGCTGGGAATATCATAATTGGCGATCACATAGAAACTGATATTGTCTCCTGCATATGCTTCATAGGATTCCTGATCAAACCTGATCTTATATGTGACAATCGGCAGCTCCGGCAGTTCCGTATCAGCCTGTACATTCATCAACGGCATACATCAAGATACATGATACATACAAGAAACATTCTGAATATCTATTTCATCATTCTGTTTTTTCTTCATCCGTTTCCAGCCATCTCATAAACGCCCGAAACGGCGGTTCATCAAAATATTTTTCAAATGAGGCGACTGTTTCACTGCGGTAGTGGCTGATCCGGTAAATCTGAATCAGATCACCCTCTTCTTCATAATCAATGGTATTCAGATCATATCTTTCTTTGTTTTTCATTCAAAAAGAATTCCTTTCATGCATACCATCGGCTTCTTATGATCATAGTCAAAGCTGTGGGCAGAATCGCCTCTGCAGTATTTCTTTGATGTGCAGTTTCTGCACTGTTCATTGTCCGCAAAATAATTCTTCCGGAAGATTTCAAAGCGGTTATCCCAGACATCCTTGAGTCTGTCATGAAAGACATTGCCCTGAATTGTTTCTTTTCTTCTTTCAATATCCAGGCAGGCGCCGATATCGCCGTTTGCCATCACGGACATTGTATGCACGCCGGCATTGCACAGCCAGTACCATCTTCTGACTTCCGCTTCATAATCCATCCCCAGCCAGTGCGAACAGCCGTATTCAACCGGATATCCGTCTCTGCGCTTTTCTCTGATGAAATCAAACAGACGGACATAATCTTCCTTTGTGCACATCAGATCCGGTCTTTCCAGGGCTCTGCCGATCGGTTCAAGATTGATCACTCTCCAGGAATCAATATCCAGATGATCCATGATTTCAAACAGATCATCGAGCTGATCGATATTGTGATGGTTGATGACTGTTGTCACCTGGATATGATCAAAAGCATTTTCATCAATCAGATTCTGAATGCCTTCCATTGCCCTGTGATATCCGCCTTTGAGACCGCGTAACATATCATGGGTTTCTTCCAGACCGTCAATGGAAACGGAAATGGTCCGCATCCCTGCTTCTTTGAGCTTGCGGGCTGTTTCCTTTGTGATCAGGGTGCCGTTGCTTGTCATGCCCCATTTGTATCCAAGATTCTTTGCGGTCATCATGATTTCAAAAAAATCTTTTCTTAAAAGAGGTTCGCCGCCGGTGATGTTCAGCATGATTCTGGAAATATCAAAATCTTCTTTGACTTCCCTGAGGATTCTGCGGTAATCATCGGCACTCAGCTTTTCTTCCCCTGTGTATTCACAGGAGGAGCCGCAGTGAAAACAATGTTCATTGCAGCGGAGTGTCAGTTCCAGAAAGAACTGTCTTAAATCCGGTTTTGGGTAAAGTGTGTGTTCGGTATAATCCGCAAGAAGATCGAGATGTTCCTTCTTGATTTCATTGATGCTTTTCATGACTATTTCGACACATCCGGAACGCCATAGACCGGATCGGAAATATTTTCATCCGGCACAAAGGTTTCCATCCCTTCTTCCGGTTCAGCGCTTGCCTTTGGATCATCGGGAAGTTCTGTTTCAGCTGTTTCAGCAGGCGGAGGTCCGTAGACATCTGCCGGTTCGTTTTCAGCCGGATCAAAAGCGCATCCGGCAACGGTTAAGGATGTGATGATAGCCATCGCTGATTTCACACGTCTGCGTTTTTTCATAGCTCTTCCTCCATTGCCCATATTATAGCAGACGCAAAAATACCGATGGAGTCCCACCGGTATTTCCCTTTCATCTTAAGAATTCTGTTTATTCTGCCTTTGCCATTTCTCTGCCCGCAATGCGTCCGAATGTAAATGAATCGCCGAGGCCTGATCCGTCAACACGGAATGTACCATGGAAACCGCCGGTCACTTCGCCTGCCGCGTAGAGTCCCTCAATCGGATTGCCTTCTGTATCGATGACCTGTGTCTTTTCATTGATCAGAACGCCGCCCATGAAATAGTGGGCACCGACACCGAAGCGGTATCCGTAGAGTGTGCCGGAAATCTCATTGAGATTTTCGCTTCTTCCAAATGCGTCATCAGTTCCGTCTTTGATATCTTCATTGAATGCGTCAATTGTATTCTGCAGAGCTGTACCGTCAATGCCTAACTTTCCTGCAAGCTCCGCAGCGTCTTTTCCTTCAAAGATGATACCGTTTGAAAGCAGTGTCTTCATGGTGTCATTCATGCCGGAATCATCGAAGATGCAGTAAACTTCGCCTTTGTCCTGGGCAAGGATTGCGTCAGGAATTTCAAATCCTTCGGCTGTAAAGCGTTCTGCCTTGTTGTTGACATAGAGAGCATCCGGAGTGAATCCGCCGGGCAGCGCAAACGGCAGGATCATGCCATAGCCCGGAATGACTGCCGGGAATGTCTGGATCGCGTCAAGATTGGCTGTATCAGCACCTGCTTCAAGCGCCATCAGAAGACCTTCGCCGGTTGTCGGGGCGACTTCATCGGTAACCGCGTTGGCAAGATGTTCATTGTATTTGCCGACCAGTTCGGAATTCTGACCGAAGCCGCCCGTCGCAAGCAGAACTTTGCCGGTGAATGTGACATCGTTTCCGTCCGCGTCTTTGGCAATGACGCCTGTTACTTTGCCTGCGTCCATGACAAGCTTGTAAGCATCCATGTTGTAATAAGCTGTGATGCCTTTGTTTTTGAGTTCAGCAGAAACTTTGGAAATCATGGTGATGGCGGTTGTGCCGTTTTCATCCGCCTTTAACATATAGTAGTTCTGCTTTTCATTGCGGGGATCCTCCTGGATGTCGACTTCAAAGTCAACGCCCAGTCCGCTCAGCCAGTCAATCGTTTCGCCGCTGTTTTCCGCAAATGCCTTTACCAGTTCCTCTCTGGCATCGTCATTATTCATCTGCAGGTCTTCCAGCCCTTCGACAGATGCTTTCACTTCGTTATATTTTTCATTTTCAAGCTGAACTGCGGAATCTGCCGCATTGATGCCGTTGGCTGCACAGACTGTATTTCCGCCGAGAACCGCGCTCTTTTCCAGAAGAATGACCTTTGCGCCTTCATCGACGGCTGTGATCGCCGCTGTCATGCCGGCAGCGCCGCCGCCGACAACAATGATATCCGCTTCGGTTTCATATTCCGTTTCCTTCGATGCGGATTCAGAACCGTTTCCTTTGAGATTTTCCGGATCCGCGCCTGCCTGTGTGACATTGTCTGCCATTGCCTTCAGGAATGCTTCGGAAGAAATGGTCGCTCCGGAAACCGTATCAAGGTCCAGTGTCTGGGAAGAAAGAATGGATTCAATCAGCTGATCCATTGCCGGAACACCGATCGTTTCGGTTTCCTGTGATTCATAGGTGATCTCTTTGATTTCATTGTCCGTAAATACAGCGGTGACCTTGATATCACCGTTTCTGCCGGCTGCCGAAGCTGTATAGGTTCCTGCTTTGAACAGTCCGTCAGAAGCTGCAGGAGCCGCCTCGTTTGCGCCGCAGCCTGCCAGCAGCATCGCTGCTGTGATTGTCAGAATACTCTTTTTCATCATCTCATCCCTCTTTGATTCACATTCATGATAGTTTGATTGAAACATTCTATGAATGAGATTAAAATTACCTCAGTGTCAGCCAAAAGCTACCACCGGAGTTTTCTATGAATGATGAACAGTTAAGAATTCTGATCAGTGTTGCGGATCACGGAAGCTTCTCTTCGGCGGAAGAAAGCTGCTTTATGACCAAGCAGTCGATGTTCAAGCAGATCGCAAAGCTTGAAGAGGAAGTCGGATGTCCGCTTTTCATCCGCTCCAAAAGCGGCGTGGTTTTAAGCGAAGCAGGCAGGATTTTCTATGACGGCGCAAAGAAGGCGCTGAAGGAAAAAGAAGATCTGATTACCAGATGCCGCAGAGCGCAGAATGCGGAATTCATCCGCGTCGGCTCGGTTGAGCACCAGGTGATCCTCGATCCCGTCAATACCGCGTTCGCTAAGAAATATCCGGAAATCGAAATCCGGCGTGTTGTCCATCCGAATCATTCCGGAGAATACCGTGTTTCCAACCGCATCATGGATGTCGGCGAAACATTTGTGTCGGATCAGGAGGAACCGGTTGAATACAACTTCACCCCGCTGTGCGATATCCATTACGCCGCGGCTGTCTCCATCAATCATCCGCTTTCCGGAAAGAAGAGCGTTTCCCTGAAGGATCTTGTCTCATATCAGACCATTGTCATGCCGATGATGATGCGCAGAAGCTATCTTGAAGAAATCCGGAATGCCTTTGCGAAGAAACCGGAAAATCTGATCGAATCCATGAATGTGGACAGTCAGGTCGAAACTGCGTTCGCTGTTTCCGAAAGCAGACAGATCCTGATTACAGCCAATCCGTTTATCCGCTCTGTCGGTGATCTTGTACTCATTCCTCTGGAGAATGACTGGATCAGGACCTATGGAATCATTTATCTTGAACCGGCATCGGAAACCGTACAGAAATATATCCGCACCGCAAAAGAAACATACCGCAGTCCCGTCTGGGAATGATTAGAAAGAAGGAATACAGATGATTTTCGCGATTATATTTGCCAGTTTGATTCCGTCCATTCTGCTTTACTTCTGGATGAAGAATACTGTCAGAAAACCGGAAAACGAAAGTTTTAAAAAAACATGCAGAGACGCCATGTTCAAAGGCTGCATGGTGATCTTTCCGATCATAATGACTTCATTCCTGTTTGCTGTTTTCGAGAAACTTGTCGGACTGCACAACGGGGACTCTTTATTTGCCAGCGCGTTCCATGATTTTATTGTCCTTGCCCTGGCTGAAGAGCTGTGCAAGACATGGATGTGCTTCAAAGTACTGAAAAAAGCGGATTATGCATATACATGGCTGGATACGATCATCTTCATGGCTGCTGTCAGCCTCGGCTTTGAAATCATGGAAGCTCTCCTTTACTCAATCGGATCAAGTCCGGGTCAGATTCTGGTCAGAGGCGTTCTGATCATGCACGGCGGATACGGATTTATCGAAGGATTCTTCTATGGAAAAACAGCATTCACCGGAAACAAACTCTGGGCGGTGCTTGGATTTGTGATCTGCTGGATCATGCACGGCGCCTATGACTTCGGATTAAGTCCCGACTTCCTTGCGGTCAGTGAATATTCCGCATTCCTTTCGGTCTCACTGGCACTGGTATCCCTGATCATTCTGATTTATATGATCATCTTCTTTGCCGGCAAAAAGAAGCTGAGATATCACATTCCGATCCTTTTCTAAGATTGATTCATGCGGCCTCAAAAGGAAAACAGGCCGCTTTTTTTACGGCCTGCCATCCCATGGAAAGGTATATATGATCGGATTGTCTTTTTACTTTTCAAGTCCCATTTCTTTTCTGACTTCAATAAAGCATTTCACTGCGAAATCGAGGTCTTCCTTTGTATGGGCTGCGGAAAGCTGGGTGCGGATTCTCGCCTTTCCTTTCGGGACTACCGGATAGGAGAATGCGACGACATAGACGCCCTTTTCCACCATGCGCTTTGCGAATTCTGCTGTGATCTTTTCATCATAGAACATGACAGGCACACACGGATGTGTTCCCGGAATCACATCGAATCCGTTCTTTACAAGCTGATCGCGGTAATAGACAGTGATTTCTTCAAGATGGTCTCTGAGCTCCGTGCTCTCTTCCAGCATGTCGAACAGTTCGATTGCCGCGCCGACAATTGCCGGTGCCAGGGAGTTGGAGAACAGATACGGCCTGCTTCTCTGTCTTAAAAGATCAATGATTTCTTTTCTGCCGGATGTATAGCCGCCGCTGGCTCCGCCGAGCGCCTTGCCGAGCGTTCCGGTGATGATGTCGACTCTTCCTTCGACCTCATTGTATTCCGCACTTCCTCTGCCGTGTTTTCCTACAAAGCCTACCGCATGGGAATCATCCACCATGGTAAGTGCGCCGTACTTTTCAGCCAGATCGCAGATGCCTTTGAGATTGCAGATGATGCCGTCCATTGAGAAGACGCCGTCCGTTGCGATCAGCTTGATTCTTGCGCCGGCTTCATCCGCTTCCTTCAGTTTGGCTTCGAGATCTGCCATATCATTGTTCTTATAGCGGTATCTCTTTGCCTTGCAAAGACGGATGCCGTCAATGATTGAGGCATGGTTCAGTTCATCGGAAATGACTGCGTCATTTTCATTGAGCAGTGTTTCAAACAGACCGCCGTTGGCATCGAAGCAGGAGGAATAGAGAATGGTATCTTCCGTTTTCAGGAATTTTGAAATCTTCTCTTCCAGCTGCTTATGAATGTCCTGGGTTCCGCAGATGAAACGGACAGATGCCGCGCCGTAGCCTCTTTCATCATAGGTTCTCTTTGCGGCTTCGATCAGTCTCGGACTGTCTGCCAGACCCAGATAGTTGTTTGCGCACATGCATAAAAGTTCTCTGCCGTCTGACAGTGTGACATGGGCGGATTGGGCTGAAGCGATCGGCAGTTCACCTTTTAACAGCCCTGCCTCTTTGATCTCTTCCACCTGTGAAGCATAGTATTTTAACGCATCCTTACTGTTCATCGTTTCTCTCCTCATTGATATGGGTCCAGTCCAGAATCACTTTTCCGCTCTGGCCGGAAATCATCGCTTCAAATCCTTTGCGGAAATCCCGCGCATCAAAGTGATGGGTAATGATTTCGGAAATATCGAGTCCTGCCTGGATCATGGTTGTCATCTTGTACCATGTGTCCCAGACCTTTCTTCCATAGATGCCTTTCAGATTCAGACCGTTGAAAATCACTGTTTCAAGATCCACTTTCGCGTCTGTTTCCTGCAGGCCGAGCAGTGCGATATTGCCGCCGTGCTTCATATTATGAATCATCGAATTCAGCGCCGCTTCGCTGCCGCTCATTTCAAGACCCACATCGAATCCTTCGACCATGCCGATGCGGTTCATGACATCTTCGAGCTTTTCCTCATTCAGATTGACCGTTGTTGTAGCACCGAGTTTCTTTGCCATATCCAGGCGGTACTGATTGAAGTCGGTCACCACGACATGCCTTGCGCCGGCAAAGCGGACAATCGCGGCCGCCATACAGCCGATCGGGCCGGCACCGGCAATCAGGACATCCTCACCGAGCACATCATAGGAAAGCGCGGTATGGGTCGCGTTGCCGAACGGATCGAAGATTGCGTACATCTCCTGCGGAATATCAGGAGAACACGGCCATACATTGACATAGGGGATCACAAGGTATTCGGCAAACGCGCCGTCTCTGTTGACGCCGACGCCTTCGGCGTTCTTGCAGTTTTCCTTATGTCCCTCTTTGCAGTTGCGGCATTTGCCGCAGGTGATATGGCCTTCGCCCGATACAAAATCACCGGGTTTGAAGCCTCTTGCGCCGGGTCCTGCTTCAACAATCACGCCGACATATTCATGTCCGACCACCCTGCCGATGTCAATGGTGTGCTGTGCCCATTTGTTCCACTGCCAGATGTGAACATCGGTGCCGCAGATTGCGGTCTTGAGGATTTTGATCTTCACATCATTGGTTCCGACTTTGGGAATCGGAACCCGTTTCATGACCAGCCCTTCTTCGGGCTTGTCTTTGACGAGAGCCCACATCATCCCGTCATTAAACTGTGTCATAAAGACCTCCTTAAATTATGAATGATTTGCGTACTGCATTGGTAATTCCATTATAGCATTCCCGCTCAGAGATGAATGAAGCGCAGTTCGGTTTTCAAAGGAAATCAATTGCGGGAATGCCGTCTTTGATGAATGGTTTTACATCATCATGAAAACGATTTTCAAAACAAAAGGAAACACATTTTCCGTGTCTCCTTCATGTGTCAGATATTATTTCATCTGCCTTGCGATCCATTCCATGATCACATTGACAATCCTCTCCTGCTCGCTTTCGCTCAGCTTTCTTCCTTTGGGAATCCTGTGCCATTTTTCCAGGCACCCTCTGCAGCATGTTCCGGTTGCGTGCTGGGCAAGGAAAACCGGATGGCCATGAGGTGCGCCTTTCATCGGCGTCTGCTTTCCGTCATTGGGAATAACAGACGGCGCAAGCCGTTTTGCGATAATGTCCTTTGCGTGTGAGCGGATGGTATCCATTCCCTTTTCTTTGATATAGGCAAGATCCGCTTCCTTCAGCTTAAAGCTGCTGCGGAATTTTGAAGCGGCGATCCTTTCAAAAAGATCTTTTCTGTGCCATGCGGTTTCCGGATTCTGCTGAGGTTCTGCTTTTACAGGCGCAGCGGCTTGTTTGGGCCGCTCTGTCATTTCCGTCAGTCTCTGCTTCAGTCTGGTATTGCGCTTATGAACCGTGACATGACGGACGGCATAGCTGAGCGCTTTTTTCGTACCGACAAGAACCAGTCCTTTTTTCGCTCTGGTGATGCCGGTATAAACCAGGTTGCGTTCCAGCATGACAAAATGACTCATCAGTACCGGCATGACCACAACCGGATATTCGCTGCCCTGCGATTTATGGATCGTCGCAGCATAAGCCAATACAAGTTCATCCAGTTCGGAAAGTTCATAGGAAACAGTTTTTTCTTCAAAGCGGACAGTCAGTGTCCTTTCTTCCATACTCAATGATTCCACCGTTCCGGTATCCCCGTTGAACACTTCCTTCTCGTAATTATTCCTGATCTGCATGACCTTGTCATGAACCTTGAACAGTGTTCCGCCTCTGCGCAGTCCTTCACTTGCCGGATTCAATGCCTCCTGCAGTTTCTGATTGAGGATTGCGGCACCTGCTGCCCCTCTCTGCATGGGCGTCAGTACCTGGATCTCGGTAGGAGGAAGATGATAGAACTTCGGAAGTCTGGTGCATACCAGGCTCACGATTTCCTTTGCGGCTTCTTCAGCAGTCATTGCGGAATCATATTCTTCGATTCCGTTCTGCTTCATGATTTTTTCAAGATCGGAAAAGAAGAAATCAGTACCGGGACTGTTGGAAAGATCCGGGGCTTCCCCTCTGTTGATGCGGTGGGCATTCATGATGATGCGGCTGGTCTGTGCCTGACGGAAGATTTTATTCAGCCTGACCAGTGCGAACTGATTGGATTCCATCAGATCGCGGAATACATTGCCTGCACCTACACTGGGCAGCTGGTCCGCGTCACCGACCAGGATCAGACGCATCTGATCGGGAACAGCTTTTAAAAGCGAATACATCAAAAGCAGATCGATCATTGAACATTCATCGACAATCAGAACATCCCCGTTTAACGGATTGTCTTCATTTCTGCCATAGCCTTCCGGCGGCTTCATTTCGAGAAGCCGGTGAATCGTCGAAGCTTCCATGCGGGATGCCTGCGACAGTCTTTTGGCAGCTCTTCCTGTCGGGGCCGCCAGAAGAATCCTTGCGCCTGCTTCTCTGAACGCTGTGATAATACCGAGAACGGTTGTCGTTTTTCCGGTTCCCGGTCCGCCGGTCAGAATCATGATCTTGTTTGTGACAGCGCGTCTTACTGCTTCAATCTGCACCGGATCATAGGAGATGCCGGTTCTTTTTGAAATTCTTTCTTCAAGATTCTGTAAAGGAACCGAAAATCGGGACGGCGTGCTTCTGATTGCGTTCAGGCGCTTCACACAACCGGTTTCCGCATAATAAAAGGGCGGCAGCCAGATTGCCTGCTGGTCTTCTTCAAGAGCTTCCGGATAGACATCCTGATCCTGAATCATCTTTTCCAGAGCTTCTTCCAGTTTGGACGGATCCGCTTCCAGGATTTCTTTAGATGCTTCAATCAGCTGCTTTCTTTCCGCATAACAATGGCCTTCATCGCTTAAGCGGTTGATGGTATACATGATGCCGCTGCGCAGCCGTTCATACCGGTCTAAGGCAAATCCGAGTTTCTGCGCGATGGTATCGGCTGTACGGAATCCGATCCCCCAGATATCATCCGCAAGACGGTAAGGATTTTCCGTGACTGTTTCAATGGATTTTGCGCCATATGCTTTATAGATCTTTGCGGCATGGCTGCTGGAGACATCATGTCCCTGCAGGAAGATCATGATATTGCGGATTTCTTTCTGTTCCTGCCAGCTTTCCTTGATTCTTGCGATACGGGTCTCCCCGATCCCGGAGATTTCCGCTAGACGCTCCGGTTCATTTTCAATGACTTCAAGAGTCTGTTCGCCGAATTGTCTGACAATCCGCTGCGCCATTTTCGGTCCGATCCCCTTGATCAGTCCGCTGCCCAGATACTTTTCAATTCCATAGACGGATGCCGGAAGAACTTCTTCGCTTTTTTCGAATGCAAACTGTTTTCCATAGCGGGCATCAATACGCCATCTGCCTTCCAGATGCAGAACAGAGCCGACATGAACATCCGCCATTGTGCCGGTTGCGGTCACAAGGTCTTCAAAACCTTTGGCTTTTACCTTTAAAACGGTATAGCCGTTCTGCGCGTTCTGATATGTAATTCTTTCCACAACACATCTCAGATGTTCCATCAGCTGTTTCCCTTCCCCTCAAGTTTAATGCAGAAAAACTGAAAAACCAAATTCTGAGGATTCCGCCTCTTCCATTTGAATAATCTCTCAGGAGGAAAAAAGAATCATGAATAAATCCGAACTGGAA
>CAMVGT010000034.1 GCA_947167125.1 uncultured Erysipelotrichaceae bacterium | reverse complement strand
ACTATTTCTCCATGGAATTCCTTCTCGGAAGAATGCTGACAAGCAATCTGCAGAACCTGGGAATCTATGACATTGTCACAGAAGGTCTGAAAGAACTCGGCATCAGCTATAACGATCTTGTCAATCTGGAAATGGACCCGGGCCTTGGAAATGGCGGTCTTGGAAGACTGGCTGCCTGCTTCATGGACTCTGCCGCATCCTTAAACTATGCGGTCAACGGCAACTGCATCCGCTACCGCGCAGGTCTGTTCCGCCAGTATATCAACCATGCCGGCGAACAGGTTGAAGTTCCTGACATGTGGCTGAGAATCGGCAACCCGTGGGAAGTCCGCAAGCCGAAGTACTCCGTTGATGTCAAACTCTACGGAAACCTGGAAGTTTCCTATGACGAAAAGGGCGACATGCATTTCAAGCATGTCAATGCGACACATATTCTTGCCGTTCCGTATGATATGGCGATGATCGGCGAAGGCACAAAGATGGTCAACACTCTGCGTCTTTGGTCCGCTGAACCGGCAGACAAAGCGCCGAGAGGCATCGACTACCGCAAATATCTGTCCGATGTCGATGACATCTGCCTGAACGTCTATCCGGATGACTCCACAGAAGAAGGAAAGTATCTGCGTCTGAAGCAGCAGTACTTCTTTGTCTGCGCAGGCATCAACAGCATTATCAACAACTACTTGAGAAGCCATGAGAATCTCGATGATCTCGGAAAGTTCATTGCAATCCAGCTCAATGATACCCATCCGGTTCTCGCGATTCCCGAACTCATGCGTATCCTGATGGACCACCATGGATACCAGTGGGATGAAGCATGGGAAATCACAAAGTCCGTTATGGCTTATACCAACCATACTGTCATGAGCGAAGCGCTTGAAAAGTGGCCGCTCAGATACATCCAGATTCTTCTCCCGCGTATCTATATGATTATCGAGGAAATCGACAGACGCTACTGTGCTTATGTCAGAGAAAAGTTCAAGGATGATTACAGCATGGCTGACAGAACCCGCATCATCCGCGATGACCAGATCCATATGGCATCGCTCGCGATCATCGGTTCCCACAGCGTCAACGGCGTTGCCCGCATCCATACAGAAATTCTGAAGAATGACCTGTTCAGAGACTACTACAGAATCTATCCGGAACGTTTCTCCAACAAGACAAACGGCATCACTCCGAGAAGATGGATGTTCTACAGCAACCCGCAGCTCAAGAACATGCTTGAAAAGCATATCGGAAGCGGTTTTGAACATGACTACAGACGTTTCGAAGATCTGCTGAAATTTGCGGATGATCCGAAAGTCCAGCAGGAATTCATGGCTGTCAAGGCAGAGCGCAAAGCGATTCTCGCTGAATACATCCGTGAAAGAACCGGCGTCATTGTCGATCCGGATTCCATTTTCGATACCCAGGCAAAGAGACTGCATGCCTACAAGCGTCAGCTCCTCAACGTCCTGAATATTATCTACCGCTATCAGCGGATCAAGAGCGACCCGAACTATAAGATGTATCCGCATACCTATCTGTTTGCGGCCAAGGCGGCCAGCAGCTATGTATTTGCGAAGAAGGTCATCAAGCTGATCAACTGCGTTGCCAAGAAGGTTAACAGCGATCCCGATGTCAAGGGAATGATCAAGGTTGTCTTCCTGCCCAACTACAATGTTTCCATGAGTGAAATCCTTGTGCCGGGCACAGATGTATCCGAACAGATCTCCACAGCCGGCAAGGAAGCTTCCGGTACCGGCAACATGAAGTTCATGATGAACGGTGCTGTGACAATCGGTACACTGGACGGCGCAAATGTCGAAATCGACAACCTGGTCGGCAGAGACAACGATGTCATCTTCGGTCTGACGGTCGATGAAATCAACAACATGCGCTACGGCTACAATGCGCGCGGATATTTTGAAGGCGATGAAAGAATCCGCAGGGTTATGAATTCGCTCGTTGACGGAACATGGTCTGACAACCGCGACGACTTCCGTGTCATCTTCGATGAGATTCTGATGAAGAATGACGAATTCTTCGTTCTCGCTGACTTTGATTCCTATCTCAAAGCGCAGGATGAGATTGAAAGACGCTATCTCAACCGCAGCAACTGGGCACGCAGCTGCCTGGTCAACATCGCGAAATCCGGCTATTTCTCAAGTGACAGAACCATTGAGGAATACGCAACGGGAATCTGGGATCTTGAAAAGATCAGCCTTTAAAACAACAGGCGCCCTTACGGCGCCTTTTTGCCAGTTGGAGGATTGCTTATGCCAAGTATGAATGCATACCTGGATGATTTCGGAAAGATAACCGTTCATCTGAACCGTTCCTTTTTCGGCGGACGTTCGGAAACCTTCTGGATCACAGGAGATAAAGGATACAGCTCGCAGCTGCTGATCGTCGGAGTGGAGGATCATTCCTCCTTTGTCCGCTACAATCTGACCTGCCCGGCAGGACTTGTTTTCGGCACGTCCTATCAGGTCAGGGAGGCACATGGTCTCGGTGTTCCGCTGGAATACCGCATGATCGTCAACACCAAGCAGTTCAACGAACGTTTCTTTTACAATGGCGATGATCTCGGCGCAACCTATCACTGGACACATACAGACTTTGCGCTATGGGCACCGACAGCTGTTTCCGTCATAGTCCGTATCAGAAACCGCGGCACAACGGAAATCTATCCGATGACCAGAGGCGAAAAGGGCGTATGGAGAAAGCGTGTCATCGCCAATCTGAAATATGCCACCTATACCTATATTGTCGAACGCAACGGGGAAATGGTGGAATGCGTTGATCCGTACGGAATCAGCTCCATCGGCAACGGACGCGAAAGCGCCGTGATCGATCTGGATGAGATTTCGCGGATTCAGGATTATCCCCTGGAGGATGTTTCGGGAACGGATGCCGTGATCTATGAAGCAAATGTCCGCGATATGACATCTTCCTCTTTGACCGGCACAAAAAACCACGGCACGTTCAGCGCACTCTGCGAAGAAGATACTTCCTATGAAGAAATGCCGACGGGACTTGCGTATCTGGCGTCGCTGGGCGTGACGCATGTGCAGCTGATGCCGGTATTCGACTTCATCACAGTCGATGAGTTCCATACCGAACTCAGCTATAACTGGGGCTATGACCCGATGCAGTTCATCACTCCGGAAGGAAGCTATTCCAGCGATCCGGATGATCCTTATACAAGAGTCAGGGAACTGAAAACCCTTGTCACAAAGCTGCACAAGCATGGCATGCGGGTCTGCTTCGATGTTGTATTCAACCATGTCTACAATGTGGAAACCTCATCCTTCCATGCCGTTCTTCCGTATTATTATTTCCGCTACAACTCCAACGGATTCCTTTCCAACGGAACCTACTGCGGCAATGATTTCGCATCCGAAAAGCCGATGGCGCGCAAGTTCATTCTTGATGCGGTCAGAAAGATCATGTCGATTTACGGCATTGACGGAATGCGCTTTGATCTGATGGGAATTCTCGATACCGACACGATGAACGGTGTGCGCGATACGGCAAGAAGCGTCAAGCCTTCCGCGATGATCTATGGCGAAGGCTGGGATATGCCGACAATCCTGGACGGGAGCAAAAAGGCTTCGATCAACAACCAGGAGAAGATGCCGGGCATCGGCCATTTCAACGATTTCTTCCGCGATATGATCAAAGGAAAGACATCGGATGACCAGAAATATGTCAAAGGCTATGCGACAGGAGATCTCGGACTTTCCTTCGGAACACTGAGCGCTTTATGCGGCAATGTGCTTGGAGATCCGTACTACTGCCGCTTTGATTCGCCGGACAAATCGATCAACGGAATTGAAACCCATGACAATGCGACAACATGGGACAAGATGCATGCGTGCTGCAGCAATGAGGACAAGGACACAAGACAAAAACGCCACAAGATGATGCTGGCGTGCACCATGGTTGCCCAGGGTGTTCCGTTCATTCATGCCGGCTTTGAATTTGCCGGCACAAAGGGCGACAATTCCAACTCCTACAACGCCGGCGATTCCATCAACCAGATGGACTGGCGCAGAGCTGTATACAATCAGCATCTGATTGAATATACGAAAAAGGCAATTGCCTTGAGAAAGAAATACAGGGGCTTCCGTCTGCATTTCACAAGGCAGATCGAGAAATACGTGCGTCTTTCAGTGGCGGAAGGCGGCTGCATCTTCTATGAAATCACCTGTTCTGATCCGGTCAATAATACCCAGGTGATCCGGGTGATCATCAATCCGACATTCGATGACCGCTGGTACAATTTCGAACCTGGATGGCGCGTTGTCTTTGACGAAAACGGAAATGAGCAGACAGACACGGTCAGCGAAGTCCGTGTTCCGGCACTCAGCGTGATCGTCTGCGTGCGCTGAAAGAGCACTGAAGATTAACATTGAAGAGGGAGAAGTCCCTCTTTTTTCAATCCAATTTGAATGATGATATACTTAGGGCATCAAGAGGAGACTGAATATGAATCCAGTGAAAAGAATCACGGCGGCAGCTTTATCGCTGTCTTTGATATGCGGACTTCCGCTTCCGGTTTATGCCGAAGATACATTCAATCAGGAATTCGATGATTTCATGCGCAATGAATTTGTAGATACCATGGAATCCGACTTTATGACCATGCATTTCACGATCCGGGATTACGCTTCCTACGGCATCGAAAAGCCGGAAGCCAATATCGGCAGCGCGTCATGGGATGACTATGCGGAAGCAGTTGAGGAAGGGAAGGAAGTTCTCGCCGAGCTGGAGGCGTTTGATTATGAATCGCTTTCCGATACCCAGAAACATGATTATGACGCAATGCATTTCTATCTGGAGCGCTATATCGAAGAGTATTCCTGCCCGGATTATGACTGGATGTTCATGCCGAGCGAAGGTCTGATCGACAATCTGCCGACCAACTTCACCGAATATGTTTTCTATGAAAAGCAGGATATCGATGATTATCTCGATGTGCTTGCAAGCGTGTCGGACTATATCGACGGCGCTCTGGAGATTACTGAAATCCAGGTATCCCACGGCGTGTTCATGACCGACAGCGCGCTGGATTCCACGCTGGATGCGATTGACAAGTTTGCGGAAAGAACAGATGACAATCCGCTGATTGTGATCTTTGAGGAAAATATCGACGCGTTTGAAGGACTGACTGATCAGGAGCGCGCTGACTACAAACAGCGCAACCGCGATATTCTCTTCAACTCCTATGTGCCTGCATACAGACGCGCCTATGAAAAGCTGGAAAGTTTCCGGGGCACAAGAGACAGCAGCGTTCCGATCTGCGATCTGCCCGGCGGACAGGAATATTACAATTCCCATCTGAAATCCAAATCCAGTTCCGATATGAGCCCGCAGGAGATGCTGGATCTCTGCACAGCGTTTATTGAACAGGAAATCTCGGACTATATCGATATTATCTATGCAGTCTCAAATCAGTCCGTTCTTGATGAAACCATCAAGCTGAGCGAACCGGAAGAAATCATCAAATGGCATGAAGAAAAGATGAATGAATATCCGGAAGGACCGAAGGTAACCTATAAGGCGGCTTATCTCGATCCGGCGGTTGCCTCGGACGGCATCATGGCATATTATCTTGAACCGCCTCTGGATCAGATCACGGACAACGTCATCAAAATCAACGGCGACAATGTCGGCGATATCAATGAGCTTTACAGCACCCTTGCTCATGAAGGCTTCCCGGGACATCTGTATCAGATCACATGGTATCTGAATACCAATCCCAATCCTGCCCGCAGCATCCTTTCCTTCATCGGCTATTCCGAAGGATGGGCAATGTATGTGGAAGACACTGCCTGGGAATGGTCGGGACTGAATATCTATGCCCAGGAATTCGACCGCATCAACACATCGATGGGCTATGCCATGAACGCGGCCGCGGACATCGGCGTCAACGGACTTGGCTGGAGTGAAAAGGAACTCGGTGATTACCTGAACGATCTCGGTCTGAATTCCGAAATCGCACCGGATCTCTATGACTTTGTCATGGATACGCCGGGCGTCATTGTGCCCTACGGCATCGGCCTTGTTCAGTTTATGACAATCCGCGATGAAGCGGAAAAAGCACTGCAGTCGCAGTTTGATGCAGTTGAATTCAACCGTGTTCTTCTGACTGACGGCGACAGACCGTTTGAGCTGGTCAGAAAAGATGTGCAGAAGTGGATTGACAGCTTTGATCCTTCGCAGAGGGAAGAAATCATCGTTCCCGATACCATCCCGAAGCGTTCCGTGAATCCGCTCATCTACATCGGCGGCTTTGCGGTGGCTGCGATCGGTATCATCGTGGGAATTATCTTAATCCGCAGATCGCGCAGGAGCGACCCTTTCGCATGAGACAGAATGAATGGACGCCATGGTTAAAGAACGAATGGCAGCAGCCTTACTTTAAGGAGCTGGCAGCGTTTATCCATGAAGCATATGAAACAAGGCCGGTATATCCGCCCAAGCAGCAGGTATTTTCCGCATTTGAAGCATGCGATCTTTCCGAAATCCGTGTCGTGATTCTCGGCCAGGATCCCTACCATCAGAAAGGGCAGGCTCACGGGATGTGCTTTTCGGTCAATCCCAGCGTACAGAAACCGCCGAGTCTGCAGAATATTTTCAAGGAACTGCAGAATGATCTGGGATGTTACATTCCGGATAACGGATATTTGATGCCCTGGGCAAAGCAGGGCGTGTTCCTGCTCAACACGGTCATGACGGTGGAGGACTCAAGACCCCGCAGCCATGCCGGAAAAGGATGGGAAATCTTCACCGATCATACGATTCAGAAAATCAATGAAACATGCGGACCGACCGTATTCCTTTTATGGGGAAGGGACGCAAGAAACAAAGCTTCAATGATCGACCGCTCAAAGCATCTTGTGCTGGAAGCGGCGCATCCGTCTCCTTTATCGGCTTACAACGGTTTCTTCGGATGCCGTCACTTCTCAAGAGCCAATGCTTTTCTGAATGAAAAGGGCAGAGGCATGATTGACTGGCAGATCAGGAATATATATGAACAGTGAAATCAGAGACCAGTACTGGGTTATGGCCAGACGCAACCGCGTCCATGGCCTTGATCCGATCCGCAATGCATGCAGGGATGCCGGCAATCCGCAGGAGCATCTGAAAATCATCCATGTTGCAGGAACAAACGGCAAAGGAAGCACGGTCAATTATCTGCGCACCATTCTGAATGAGGCCGGATATAAAACCGGAACCTTCATTTCGCCGCATCTCAGCGCTCACTTTGACCGTATCCGCATCGACAACAGCTGGATTGAGGAAGATGTGTTCAATTCCTATCTGCAGCGGAATATGGATGCGGTTGAAAAGTATGATCTCGGCATGTTTGAGATCGATACACTGATCGCGTTTGAATGGTTTTATGATCAGAAAGTGGATTACGCGATCATTGAAACGGGACTTGGCGGAAGGCTCGACAACACCAATATTATTGAAAAGCCACTGCTCAGTCTGATCACAACAATCGGCTATGATCATATGCAGATACTGGGAGACAGACTGACCCAGATCGCCTTTGAAAAAGCAGGCATCATCAAGCGCGGAAGCACATGCCTGTACGGATATCTCAGACCGGAATGCGTCAATGTGATCCGCAGACGTGCAGAAAGGGTTCACGCAGCAGTGCACGGAATCGAACGGTATTATGACCGCGGAAGAAACCGGATGGAATTCATGGGATGCGAATATGAAATCAGCGGCGCGGAATATCAGAAGGCAAACGCTTCGCTTGCCATTGCGGCGGCTTCATTCCTCGGCATTCATACAGATACAGAGCAGATGAAAAAAGCCATCGCTGAATGCGGATGGCCGGGACGCTTTGAAAAAGTCCGTGAGAATCCGGATGTGATTCTGGATGGCGCGCATAATGAAGAAGGCGTGCGCGCACTTGTTTCGTCACTGAAAGATCTGAAAAAACCGCTGACGGTTGTCTTCAGCGCGCTGCGTGACAAACCGGGAAAAAAGATGGCTTCAATTCTCAGAGAACATTGCGATGAACTGATCATTACCGCATTTGAAAATGCAA
Source organism: uncultured Erysipelotrichaceae bacterium (assembly GCA_947167125.1). Lineage (GTDB taxonomy): Bacteria > Bacillota_I > Bacilli_A > Erysipelotrichales > Erysipelotrichaceae > Bulleidia. The sequence continues at coordinate 19,294 of CAMVGT010000034.1, read as the reverse complement.
GAGCTGATACAACCGATGATCTGAAAACAGACGGCGCAATTGTGATCGATGACTGGAAAAAAGCAGTGAGTGAAGCATTGAAAAAAAGTGAAAAAGGAACCGTTGTTATAACGGGATCGCTCTATTTTATCAGCACTGTAAGAAGCGAACTTATGGATTGACCTCTCTTGGAGAGGTCTTTTTCATGCATTAACTGTAAATGCTTACATTTTAGTTTCCTAAATCCTGACTGTCTGTAATATAATAAAGACGTCATTTAAGTATTGCAGGAGGCAAAATAATGAGAGCTAACACAATGGCGGCCATGATCCTTGCAGGCGGAAGAGGTACCCGTCTTTTGGACCTGACCAAAAAAGTCGCTAAGCCGGCTGTTCACTTCGGTGGAAAATACCGTATTATCGACTTTCCCCTCAGCAACTGTGCGAACTCGGGCATTTCAACTGTCGGCGTTCTGACACAGTACGAATCTGTTCTGCTGAACTCCTATGTTGCGAAGGACCAGTTCTGGGGTCTCGACATTAACGACGGCGGCGTATATGTACTGACACCGCGTGAAAGAGATCAGAAGGGTTTCGAAGTTTACAGAGGAACCGCAGACGCTATCACACAGAATATCGACTTCCTGGATCAGGTTGATCCGGAATATGTCCTGATTCTGTCCGGCGACCACATCTACAAGATGAACTATGACAAGATGCTGAAATACCATCAGGAGAAGCAGGCTGACGCTACAATCGCTGTTCTCGAAGTTTCCCTCAAGGAAGCTACACGTTTCGGTATCATGAACTGCGACGAAAACGACATGATCTATGAGTTTGAAGAGAAGCCTGCTCATCCGAAGTCAACACTCGCTTCCATGGGTATCTACATCTTCACATACAAGACTCTTAGAAAGTATCTGCTCGCAGATGACAAGAATGAAAAATCCAATCACGACTTCGGTAAGGACATCATTCCTGCATATCTGAACGACAACAGAAAACTCGCAGCTTGGAGATTCAAGGGCTACTGGAAGGATGTAGGAACTGTCGACTCACTCTGGGAATCCAACATGGACCTGCTCAAGCATGACAATGAACTCAACCTCAGCGATGATACATGGAAGATCTACACAGAAGATGTCAACGCTCTGCCGCAGTATATCGGTGAAGACGCAAAGATCGACAACTCACTCATCACTCAGGGAAGCGTCATTCTCGGAACTGTCAAGAATTCCGTTCTTGGAACAAACTGCCTCGTAGGCAAGGGCGCGGTTGTTGTTGATTCCGTTATCAACCCGGGCGCAAAGATCGGTGAAGGCGCAAAGGTTACCCGCTGCATCGTGGCGGATGATGTTGAAATTGCACCGGGCGTTTCGGTAGGCTCCGCTGACAGCGAGAATATCGAACTCGTCGCGAAGAAATTCGTGGAGTAGGAGGAAGCAAACATGAAAGCAATGGGAATTATCAATTTTGAAGACAATGTAGCTACGATTGACGGTCTCGGCGATTATCGTCCGGTTCCGGCAATGGCATTCCTGGGCCGCTATCGTGTCATCGACTTTGTCCTCAGCAACATGACCAACTCCGGTATCGACAGCGTTGAGGTTTACTGCAAGGAAAAACCCCGCAACCTGATTGAACACCTGGGAGACGGCACTGTTTACAACATCAACTCCAAGCGCGGCAAACTCCGCATTCTCTATGGTGAAAAGAACTTCTCTTCACCTGTTTACAACCATGACATCGCCAACTTCATGCTTAACATGCAGTACATTGAAAGAGACCACAACCCGTATGTCGTTGTAGCTCCGTCTTATTTCATCTACAGCATCGACTACAGCACAGTTCTCGACAAGCATGTTGAATCCGGCGCTGACGTAACTGTTCTTTACACATCCACAAACGAAGCAAAGACATCCTATCTGGGATGCGATGCGCTTGTTATGGACAAGGCAAAGAAGGTTACAGCAATCGACAGAAACCGCGGCAACAAGCAGAGAAACAACATCTCTCTTGAATGCTATGTTCTGACAAAGAAGCTCTTCATCGAGCTGGTTCAGAAGGCAGCTGAAACATCTTCACTGTACTGGTTCAAGGATATCCTCAGAGACTCCGTCGAAGAACTCGATATCCGCGGCTACCAGGTCAAGGGATATGTTGCATGCATCAACAGCCTGAAAGAATACTTCCGTGTCAGCATGCAGCTGAGAGACAGAACAACTGCTGAAGGTCTCTTCAAGCCGGGATGGCCGATTTACACACAGACCAACGACTCCAGCCCTACAAAGTATGAGGCAGGATCCAAGGTTACCGGTTCTGTAGTCGCCAACGGTTCCCATATCGAAGGTACAGTTGAAAATTCGATTATCAGCCGTAACGTTACGATTCGCAAAGGCGCAGTCGTCAAGAACTGCATCATTCTGCCGGGTGCTTACATCGGCGAAAAGGCAAAACTTGACCATGTTGTTGTTGACAAATATGCCATCATCCACCATGTCAAGGAGCTGAAGGGAACTGACGAAGAGCCTGTTTACGTTAAGAGAAAAGACCGTATTTGAGTCTCATTGAAGGAGAAAAATTATGACCAGATCCATTCTGTTTGTTGCGGGCGAAGGCCTCCCGTTCATTAAGACCGGCGGGCTTGCGGATGTTATCGGCAGTCTGCCCAAGGCACTGGCGAAACGCGGCCATGATGTCCGCGTCGTATTGCCTCTGTACAAGAAGATCATAGAGAAATACTATGATGAGCTGGAAAGACTCGGTACCATTCAGGTGCATTCCGGATGGATCGATCAGCCGGCTACCTACTACACAAAGACAGTTGACGGCGTTGTCTACTACTTCATTGAACATCAGCATTATTTTGAAAGAGACGGCCTGTACGGATTCGAGGATGACGGCGAAAGATTCGCTTTCTTCCAGAGAGCTGTACTCGACATGATCTATTTCATCAACTGGTGGCCGAACATCATCCACAGCAATGACTGGCAGACGGGTATGATCCCACTGATCGCTCATGCATGCTATGCGGATGACTACCGCTATCAGCAGATCAAGCACGTCTATACAATCCACAACATGGCATTCCAGGGCAATTTCGGCGTTGATATGCTGCCGAGCTGCCTGGGCCTGGATTACAGCTATTTCGATAACGGTTCGATCAAATTCGACACAGGTATCTCCTTCATGAAGGCAGGTATCGTCTATGCCGACAAGATCACAACCGTTTCCCCGACATATTCCAATGAAATTCTGACAGAGGCATATGGCGAGAGAATGGACGGCGTGCTGCGTTACAGAAGAGAAGATCTCTGGGGCATCGTCAACGGTATCGATACTGTTGAATGGAACCCGAAGACAGATAAGCTTCTGGCCAAGAACTATGATGTGCGCTCCTATGTTTCCGGCAAAAAGGCAAACAAGAAGTCGCTCCAGGAAGAACTTGGTCTTGAAGTCAGAGATGATGTACCTCTGATCGGTCTTGTTTCAAGACTGACAAACCAGAAGGGCATTTACATGATCACCGACAGAATCAACGAAATCATGGGCATGGATGTTCAGTTCGCGGTTCTCGGAACAGGTGAGACAAATGCTGAAAATGCCTTCAAGTGGATGGAATCCGAATACAAGGGCAAAGCAGTATATTACTGCGGATACAATGAAGAACTCGCGCACAGAATCTATGCCGGTTCCGATCTGTTCCTGATGCCTTCCCTGTATGAACCGTGCGGAATCGGACAGCTGATCGCAATGCACTACGGTGCTCTGCCGCTGGTCCGTGAAACAGGCGGACTCAAAGACACAGTACATCCTTACAACCAGTATACCGGCGAAGGAAACGGATTCTCCTTCTGGGCTGCTAATGCGGACGATATGGTATACACACTGCGCTGGGCTGTAGATCAGTACTACAACAACAAACCCGGATGGAAGGGTCTTGTAAAGAGCGCGATGAATACGGATGTCAGCTGGGATCAGAGTGCAAACGTTTACGAAGAACTCTACTATACAATCTGCAACTGGCCGGATCAGTAAGATGTGAAAAAGCGGCCTCGGCAACGGGGCTGCTTTTACTGAAATAACCAATGTGACAAACATCTGAAAAGTTTGTGACAGAAAACACAAATCTTCCGCTGTGCGTTTCTTTGATGCATGGCGGGTGGTATAATGAGAACAGCGAATTAGAAGGAGGATATTTTTCAAAATGTCTAAAGTAACTGTTAAAGATCTGGACGTTAAGGGCAAGCACGTAATTGTCCGTGTTGACTTCAACGTACCGCACAAGGGAGATGTCATCACAGACGACAACCGTGTCCGTGCTGCTCTTCCGACAATCAACTACCTCACAGAAAATGGTGCCAAGGTTCTCCTGCTCTCCCATATGGGCAAAGTTAAGACAGAAGAAGACAAGGCAAAGAATGACATGGCAATCGTTGCAAAGCGTCTGCAGGAACTGCAGAGCGCTCCTGTAACATTCGTTCCTGCTACACGCGGCGAAGAACTCGAAGCTGCTGTCAAGGCTCAGGAAGACGGAACAATCGTTCTGATGCAGAACACCCGTTATGAAAAGGGCGAATCCAAGAATGATCCTGAACTCGGCGCTTACTGGGCAAGCCTCGGCGATCTGTTCGTAGAAGACGCATTCGGTTCTGTTCACAGAGCTCACGCTTCCACAGTCGGCATCGCTACACATCTGCCTTCCGCTCTCGGTTTCCTGGTTGAAAAGGAAGTCAATGTTCTCGGCAAGGCTCTGAATGATCCGGAAAGACCGCTCGTTGCTATTCTCGGCGGCGCTAAGGTTTCCGACAAGATCGCTGTTATTGAGAACCTCCTCAAGATCGCTGACAAGGTCATGATCGGCGGCGGTATGTCCTATACATTCTCTGCAGCTAAGGGCGGCAAGATCGGTACATCCCTGCTCGAAGCAGACAAGATCGAACTCGCTAACAAGTTCATGGAAGAAGGCGGCGACAAGCTGATTCTCCCGGTTGACACAGTTGCAGCCAACGACTTCTCCAACCCGACAGAAATCATCACTGTCAAGGCAGGAGAAATCCCTGACGGATTCATGGGCCTCGATATCGGTCCGGAAACAGTCGCTCTGTATCAGAAGGAACTGGCTGGCGCAAAGACAGTCTTCTGGAACGGTCCGATGGGCGTATTCGAAGATGAAAGATTCGCAAAGGGCACAATCGCTGTCTGCGAAACACTTGCTAACCTCGAAGGCGCTACAACAATCATCGGCGGCGGCGACAGTGCTTCCGCAGCTAAGAACCTCGGATTCGCTGAGAAGTTCAGCCACATCTCCACAGGCGGCGGCGCTTCCCTCGAATACATGGAAGGAAAGGATCTGCCGGGCATCTCCATCATCCCGGAAAAGGAATAATCATCATGGCAAGAAAACCTGTAATTTTCGGTAACTGGAAAATGAATAAAACCCCTTCTGAAGCTCTCGAATTCATGAAGGGTATCGAAGAAGTACTGACCGGAGAAGAAGCTGCTGATTACGGCATCGGCGCTCCGTATGTAGATCTTGATGTTTGCGTCAAGAACGCAAAGAACCTCCTGATCGCTGCTGAAAACTGCAACGAAAAGGACAGCGGTGCTTACACCGGTGAAGTTTCTGTTCCGATGCTCAAGGAAGTCGGTATCACATACTGCATTATCGGCCACTCTGAGAGAAGAACATATTATGCTGAAACAGACGCTGCATGCGCTGCAAAGGCAAAGAGACTGCTCGCTGACGGAATCATCCCGATTCTCTGCATCGGCGAAACAGAAGCTCAGTATGACGCAGGCGAAACAGCTGACGTCATCAAGAACCAGCTGACAGGCTCCCTGGCGGGTCTGACTGCTGAAGAAGTTGCGAAGATTGTCATCGCTTATGAACCGATCTGGGCGATCGGCACAGGCAAGTCCGCAACAAAGGAAATCGCAGAAGACTGCTGCAAGTGTGTCCGTGACAATGTCAAGGCTCTCTATGATGAAGCAACAGGCGAAGCTGTACGTATCCAGTACGGAGGATCCGTTAAGCCGACAAACATTGCTGAATACATGGCTTGCGAAGACATCGACGGCGCTCTCATCGGCGGTGCTTCCCTGAAAGTTGATTCCTTTAAGGAAATCATCGACGCAACAAAGTAAGGTTCCAACAGTATCACTGAGGAATATAGGTAATCAATAGGAGGATATAATCAAGATGCCTAATTTTGTAGATCCAATTGCTGAAGTAATCGCTCGCGAAGTAATCGACTCACGCGGCAACCCTACAGTTGAAGCAGAAGTTACAACTGAGTCCGGTGCATGGGGACGTGCAATCGTTCCGTCAGGCGCTTCCACAGGTGAAAGAGAAGCTCTCGAACTCCGTGACAAGGACCCGAACCGTTTCAATGGACAGGGCACACTGACAGCTGTTGCGAATGTTAACGAAAAGATCGCTCCGAAGGTTATCGGTCTGAACGTTTTCGATCAGCCGTTAATCGACAAGACAATGCTCGACCTCGACGGAACACCGTTCAAGAGCAACCTCGGCGCTAATGCGACTCTGGCTGTTTCCCTGGCTGCTGCACGTGCAGCTGCTGACTCCTGCGGTCTGCCTCTGTACAAGTACATCGGCGGCGCAAACGGAAAGGTTCTCCCTGTTCCGATGATGAACGTCCTCAACGGCGGCAAGCACGCTGACTCTGCTTCCGACGTTCAGGAATACATGATCATGCCTGTAGGCGCTAAGGACTTCCACGCAGCTATCCGTATGGGTGCTGAAATCTTCCACGCACTGAAGAAAGTCCTCAAGGGCTATGGCTACAACACAGCTGTAGGCGACGAAGGCGGTTATGCACCTTCCTCACTGCCGAACGGCACAGGACCTCTGGAAACTCTCGGTAATGAAGGCCCTTTGGCTCTCATGCTCGAAGCAGTTGAAAAAGCAGGATACAAGCCTGGTGAAGATGTATGCTTCGCTATGGACGCAGCTTCCTCCGAATTCTATGATGAAGAAAAGGGCTGCTATGTACTGGCTCGTTCCGGTGAAGGCGAAAAGTCCTCTGAAGAAATGATCCAGCTCTATGAGCACTGGGTTGAAAAGTATCCGCTGATCTCTCTGGAAGACGGTCTTGCAGAGAATGACTGGGACGGTTGGGTTGAACTCACAAAGCGTCTCGGCGACAAGATCCAGCTCGTTGGTGACGACCTGTTCGTTACAAACACAACATACATCAAGAAGGGTATCGAACTCGGCGCTGCTAACGCAGTTCTGATCAAGGTTAACCAGATCGGTACACTGACAGAAACACTCGACTCCATCGAAATGGCTAAGGAAGCTAAGTACACAGCTGTCGTTTCCCACCGTTCCGGTGAATCCGAAGACTGCACAATCTCCGACCTCGTTGTTGGTGTAAACGCAGGACAGATCAAGACAGGTTCCATGAGCCGTACAGATCGTATTGCTAAGTACAACCAGCTGATGAGAATCGAAGAAGAACTCGGCGATGTTGCTGAATACCGTGGAAAGAAAGCTTTCTACAACGTTAAGGCTCTCTCCGAATAATTTCGATCTGCAGATCAAAAAGCTTTAAAAAAACAAATTGCATTGCGGACTGACTCATTCGTTAGTTTGATCAAAAGCGGAGGCTTATCACAGCTCTCCGCTTTTTTACGTATACAGATCGTAAATATTGTCCAAATGCGTGCATGCGGATTTTTTCAAAACGAAAGATTATAATAACTATTATCTGACGGAGAACATGCATGAAACTAGGACTTGATATCGGATCTACAACTATTAAATATGCGGTTCTGAATGACAGAGATGAGCTGATTGATTCGAGCTATGAAAGACACTACTCACATATTGCGGAAAAGTGTCTGGAGACGCTGGGAAAACTGGCTGAAAAATATGGCGATGGAGAAATGTTCATCGCAATTTCCGGTTCTGCAGGCATGGGCCTTGCGGAACGGTGCGGTCTTCCGTTTGTTCAGGAAGTCTATGCCGAGCGGATCGCTGCGGAAAAACTGAATCCGGGAACGGACTGTGCGATTGAACTGGGAGGGGAAGACGCAAAGATTCTTTTTCTTTCCAATGGGCTGGAAGTGAGAATGAACGGCAGCTGTGCCGGCGGAACCGGTGCATTCATCGATCAGATGGCCGTATTTCTGAAAACAGAACCGGATGAAATGGACCGTCTTGCTTTAAAGGCAAAGCGGACATATACAATTGCTTCCAGATGCGGTGTTTTCGCAAAAAGCGATATTCAGCCTCTGATCAATCAGGGAGCGGAAATACCGGATGTGGCCGCTTCGATTTATCAGGCAGTTGTCAATCAGACCATAGCCGGACTTGCCCAGGGAAGAAAAATCAAAGGAAATATTCTGTATCTCGGCGGTCCGCTTACATTTTCTCAATGTCTCAGGAATACATTTGATAAAACACTGCAGATTAAAGGAATCTGCCCAAAGAACAGTCTTTATTATGTGGCACTCGGTGCCGCATATTATGCGGACAGGGGATGCCGCATCAGCGATGTGACCGCAAAGCTTTCCAACACAGAGAATATTGCCCGTTATGCTTCACTGAATCCTCTGTTTGAAAATCGTGATGAGTACTGGAAATTTCATCTGCGCCATGCTAAGGCGGCGGTGAAACGGGTAAAATTCGATGAACATACCGGACCGGTTCATATCGGAATCGATGCCGGCAGCACAACAGTCAAAATCATTGTCATGAATGATGAAAAGGAAATCCTGATGAGCGAATACCGTTCCAATAACGGTGATCCTCTGACAATTGTGAAAGATGTAATGATCCGCATGTATCAGGAACATCCGTATGTACAGGTCGCTTCCGCAACTGCGACCGGATATGGGGAACAGTTTATTTCGCATGCCTTTCACTGTGATTATTCTCTGGTGGAAACCGTTGCGCATTATACAGCCGCAAAGCATTTCATGCCGGATGTCGATTTCATCATTGATATCGGCGGACAGGATATGAAATGCTTCAAAATCGAAAACGGAGCCATTTCGGACATCTATCTCAATGAAGCATGTTCATCCGGATGCGGCAGCTTTCTGCAGACATTTGCCGAAGCACTCGATATGACGGCGGAAGATTTTGCAATGCAGGGACTGTTTGCGAAACATCCGGTGGATCTTGGCTCAAGATGTACGGTTTTCATGAATTCATCAGTCAAGCAGGCGCAGAAGGACGGTGCTTCCCTGGAGGCGATTTCTGCCGGTCTTTCGATGTCGATTGTTAAAAATGCACTGTATAAAGTGATCCGTGTTTCTTCACCGGAGGAACTGGGAAGAAATATTGTAGTGCAGGGCGGGACATTCTATAACGAAGCAGTTCTGCGGGCTTTTGAAAAAGAAATCGGAAGGAATGTAGTGCGTCCGGATATTGCCGGACTGATGGGAGCCTATGGGGCTGCCCTGTATGGAAAATCACGCAGTCAGAAGGAAAGCAGATCATCGGTTCTGAATCTGTCTGACCTGGAATCTTTTTCCAATGAAGTGCGCAATACGGTCTGTCAGGGATGCGGCAATCACTGTCAGCTGACAGTCAACCGCTTTGCGGACGGTTCGGTTTATATTTCCGGAAACAGATGTGAAAAGCCGGTGACCGGAAAAAAGAGTGCGGAAGACAGAAACCTTTATGCATTCAAACGGAAAAAGCTGCAGGAATATGCGGACAGGCATGTTGAAAATCCGATCGGGACAATCGGTATTCCCAGATGTCTGAATATGTATGAACTTCTGCCGTTCTGGCATACATTGTTTGAAAACCTCGGATTCGATGTCATCGTGTCACCGGAATCTGACAGAACAATGTATCAGAACGGACAGTCCACGATTCCAAGCGATACAGTCTGCTTTCCGGCAAAACTGACGCACGGACATATTGACTGGCTCACAAAGCAGAATACGGATGCTATCTTCTATCCGTGCATGAGCTACAACATGGATGAAGGACTCGGCGACAATCATTATAACTGTCCGGTTGTGGCCTATTATCCGGAAGTGCTTGTGAATAACTGCTTTGAATTAAACAATCAGGTGTTTATTTATGATTATGTCGATCCTCAAAGAAGGAAAGACTTCACAAAACGCTTCCCTAAGATTCTGGAAAATTATTTCCCGCAGGTGAAAGACTGCCGGAAAGCCATTGATGCAGCATATGAAGAATATGAGAAGCATATGCGTACCATCCGTGAAGAAGGAATGCGGATGATGAAACAGGCGGAGGAAGAAGGGAAGCATGTCATCGTTCTGGCCGGAAGACCCTATCATATTGATCCGGAAGTCAATCACGGCATTGACGGTCTGATTGCCCGCAACGGTGCGTATGTCATTACGGAAGACAGCATTTCCCATCTGGAAGAAAAGTTCCCGACTTCGGTTCTGAATCAATGGACTTATCACAGCCGTCTGTATGCGGCCGCCAGGTACTGCACGGAACATGACAATCTTGATCTTGTTCAGCTGGTATCCTTCGGCTGTGGACTGGATGCGATCACAACCGATGAAACCAAAGAAATTCTGCAGAGGAAAGGAAAGCTTTATACACAGCTCAAGATTGATGAGATCACCAATCTCGGAGCGGTGAACATCCGGATCCGTTCGCTGTTTGCGGCGCTTGAAGAGAAAGGAAGAAACGATGAGCATTAAATCTTCTTTTACAGAAGAAATGAAAAAAACACATACGGTTCTGATTCCCAATATGGCACCGGTTCAGTTCTCATTGATTCAGGCTGCTCTGGAGAGTGAAGGATATCAGTGCGTCATGCTGGGAAAAGAGAGCCGCAGAGCAGTGGAACTGGGACTGCGCTATGTACACAATGATACATGCTATCCGGCAATTCTTGTGATCGGACAGTTTCTTGAGGCACTGGAAAGCGGGAAATATGACAGAAATCATACCGCATTGTTAATTACCCAGACCGGCGGCGGATGCCGGGCATCCAATTATTACCGTCTGCTGAAAAAAGCGATGGCAAAAGCCGGCTATGAAGATATCCCTGTGATATCAGCCAATCCGTCCGGACTGGAAGAAGATTCTCTTCCGCTGACGATGAAACTGCTGGAAAAGGTTGTGGCAGGAATCTGGTACGGAGATGAGATCTTCGCTCTGCGCAATCAGATCAAGCCGTATGAAATCAAAAAAGGGGAAACAGAAGCCCTGGCTGACAAATGGATTGAAACTGCTTCTGACTGGATCCGGAGGGGAAAGAATATTTATCCTGCCATGATCAAAAGAAGCTTCCGTAAAATCGCATCTGACTTTGCAAAGATTGAACGCAATGCCGCTGAGAAAGTCAAAGTCGGTGTGGTCGGAGAGATCTTTGTCAAATTTTCACCGCTCGGCAATAATGATCTCGTGAGTTTTCTGGAAAATGAAGGCTGTGAAGTAAACATGCCCGGCTTGATGGGATTTGTGGAATACTGCATTGCCAATTACAGTATCGATGTCAGCCTCTATGGCGGCAGTAAATATGTCGCAGCAGGTGCTGACATTCTGCTGAATCTTTTTGATAACATCGGCAGATCCCTGTCGGAAACAATGCGTTCCTTCGGATTTTACGCGCCGTGTTCGTTTCATGAACTGATGAAAAAGCCGGAAGGAATTATTCACCTTGGTACAAAGATGGGAGAAGGATGGCTGCTGACTGCGGAAATGGCAGAACTGATTGAAGGCGGCTATGCCAATATCATCTGTGCCCAGCCGTTCGGATGTCTGCCCAATCACATTGCCGGAAAAGGCGTGATCAACAGGCTGAGAGAAAAATATCCCGATGCCAATATCACACCGGTTGATTATGACACCAGTGCTTCAAAGGTGAATCAGGAAAACAGAATCAAACTGATGCTGGCGGTGGCAGAGGAAAATCTGCATCATTAAGATCAATCCGGCGAACTTGCGCCTCCATGTGAACTGTGCTTAAATTCATATCGTATACAGGAGGGCATATGACACTGAAAAAATGCTTTGCCGCATTGCTTGCATTATGTCTGCTGACAGGATGCACAGGGACTGATCAGTCTGAAAAAGCAGATGCAGAAGAGACAGAAGAACCCGCAGTAAAAGAGAATATTGCGAAACAATATAAAAAACTGAATGAAGACAATCATTTTGAAGTGACTGAGAAAGAAACACTGACAAGCATTCTTTCACATGGAACTGCAATCGTTTTCCTCGGTTTTCCGGAATGCCCGTGGTGCCAGGCATATATTCCGCTTCTGGAAGATGTGCTTGCGGAGCAGGATGCATTATGCAGCTACTACAACATTTACAATGATAAAGGAAGTGACAGGGAATTCTATGATTCCATCACGGATCTGCTGGTTTCCCAGAACGATACCGGAACCGATATCATTGATTATGACAATGACGGAAAGCCGACGATCTACATGCCGCTGGTTCTCTTTGTTGAAAAGGGAAGAATCGTCGCATTTGATAACGAAACATGCATGGAAGACGGTATGTCGGTTTCGCCGGATCATTACTGGACAAAAGAAAAGAAAGCCGCTTTGAAAGAACGGCTGAGTGAATCTGTGAAGTCCGTAAAGGAAAAGCAGGCAGAGAATGATTCGCGGGGATGCGATACCGGCTGTAAAGTCGGAGACTGATACAGAAAGAAAACAAGGCGGCTGGCCTTGTTTTTAACTGAGCATCATATCCGGGTTCAGCATGCCGGATTCCATCATTTCGGTCAGATCATCGATATTTTCCAGTTCATCGCAGACAGTGACTGTACTGTTCATGAAGGCTGCTGTCTCCTGTAGCATATCTTCAAACACTTCAGATCTTACATGAATCTGCTTCGGGATTCCGTACATCTTTGCCGCATGAACGAGCAGATCATTGATTTCAAGCGACATCTCATCAGCAGGTGTCATCAGTTTCTGATCAATGATCATCCCTGTCCCGGCATCGGCGACGATGATAAACGCAGCCGCCGCAGGACGGGAATAAGCAGGATCATCGATATGAATCATCGGATAATAAATATCGATTTCATAAGCGCTCGCGGAGTGTTCTGCATGACTGAGCTCTGTCTGCAGATATGCATCGGAGGGCAGGATCAGCTCCATATGCCAGTCTTCATCCGGGAAAGGCGGATAGCTGAGATCCCATGATCCGTCTTCGGGATTTCTTACACACAGGCAGATCCCGTGAATCATACCGACACCCCATTCTTCCCCGCGCATCACATCATCAATGACTTCCAGGAACCATTCCAGATACTGATCGATTTCCTGAATTTCCGTATCATCCGGTCCCCATGGGAAGAATCCTTTTTTCAAAGAAAGAACATACGGAATGCCATATTCGGAATCATCAAAATCCGGCTGAATGGTCTGCCACATTTCATATTCCTCATCCGGAATTTCATCTTCTTCGCCGAAGTACAGACAGTAGCAGTTCTGCTGAAACAGGCCGAAAGTCGGAGGCAGATTGAAATCTTCGCAATTGCGCAGAAGATTGTAATCATTCAATCCTTCCAGCCCCTTGTAGAAGACCAGTCCGTATGTATTGCCGGCATTTCCAAGTATATTGACAAATACAGGCTCCTCTTGTGAATCATGTACAAGTGTCACAAGCTGACCGTCATCAAGATCCAGCCACGGCTCATTTTCCTGTACCTGAGACGTAAGATCATAAAACTTCTTCCAATGTTCAATTTTATCCGCTGACATAAAAATCTCCTGTCTTCATTGTACTTGTAACAGACGGGAATTGAAAAGGGGTTCCTCAGGCACAGATTCATTTGTGTTTGCATGTCAAAGGCAGTGATGATATAATTTTTCAGCATATATCAAAGCGAAAGGAGCGCTGCATGCTTAACGCATTATTAATGATCGTATCGGCAATGCTGATTATTCTGTCATTGCTGCAGAGTGGAAAAACAAGCGGAATGTCCGGCGCATTGACCGGAGCGGGCGGATTGAACCTGTTTGCCAATACAAAGGAAAGAGGTTCTGAAAAGTTCATCTCCAATGCGACAATGGTGCTGGGAATTGCATTCTTCGTCCTTGTCATTCTGATCAGAGTCATTTAAAAGCAGACGCCGGTTATATGCCGGCTTTTGTATTATTATGGAAAGAAACGAACTGAAAGATGCAATACTGGGATATCTGGAAGACCATCCCAAAGATAAAAACACAGCCCGCGCGATCCAGGATGCAGTCCTGACGGAAGAAAATGACGCGCAGGATTTTCGTGATGCACTGAGTGAACTGCAGAATGAATTCCTTGTCTTCTTCAATAAAGACGGCGAATTCATGAACCGGAAACAGGCAGGCATCTTTGAAGGAAAAATCTCCATCGCCCGCAGCGGCATGGGATATGTCAACCGCGATGACAGACCGGCAGTCAGAATCGATGCCGATGATCAGCTCGACGCGATGGACGGGGATACTGTACTTGTGCATTGTCAGCTGTGGCAGATGTACGGCCAGGTGATTGCAATCCTTGACCGGGCAAAAAAGCAATTGATCGGAACCTATTATGATCATGGACACGGACTGCATTTCCGTTTAGATGATGAAAAGCTGAAGCAGAGACCTCTGAAAGTTCTGCTGGATGAATCCTTCCATCCGGTGGACGGCACAAAGGTGCTCTGCGCAATTGAGAAGTACAGCGGACCGATGACATTGCGTGTCACAAAGGTGATCGGACATAAGGATGATCCGGGAATTGATATCCTTTCCGTACTTCTTGATCACGATATCGATCCGCAGTTTCCGGATGATGTCATAGAGGAACTCAAAGATATTCCTGATTCTGTTTCGGAAGAAGAAATCAAAGACAGAACGGATCTCAGGGATGATATTACTGTCACCATCGACGGGGATGATTCGAAGGATTTCGATGACGCGGTTTCCTGTGTGCGCATTGAGAAGGGCTGGCGTCTTCGTGTATCCATTGCCGATGTTTCGCATTATGTCAAAGAAGGATCCGCACTGGACAAAGAAGCGGCGAAGAGGGCATGTTCAACCTATGTGACGGACCGTGTGGTGCCGATGCTGCCGCATCAGCTTTCAAACGGAATCTGTTCGCTGAATCCCGATACCGACCGTCTGACACTGACATGTGAAATGACGGTAAATCCGGATGGCTCTGTTGAAGAGTATCAGATCTATGAAAGCGTGATTCATTCCAATGAACGGATGACCTATGCCAATGTCAACCGGATTCTCGACGGGGATGAACAGCTGAAAGAAAAATACAGCCATCTCGGCAATCTGTTTGAAGTGCTTGCGGAATGCGCGGATGCGATCCGCTCATACCGTGTTTCAAAAGGCGCGATAGAATTCTCTTCAACGGAATCGAAAATCATTGTGGATGAAAACGGAAAGCCCGTCGATGTCCGTATGGCGGACAGGGGACATGCCGAAAGAATGATTGAAGACTGCATGATTGCGGCGAATGTCTGTGTTGCCAATTTCATGAAATGGCAGGACATTCCTTCTGTATACCGTATTCATGAAGAACCTTCTCTCAGAAGGATCCGCGATTTTATCAAAGCATCGGAAGTGATGGGACATAAGCTTGTTATCGGCAAGACGGTCTATCCGAATGAGCTGCAGAAATATCTGCAGTCAATTGAAGATGAACCGGAATTCCCGGTTCTCAGCATGATGCTGTTAAGATGCATGCAGAAGGCAAGATATGACGCTTCCTGCATCGGCCACTTCGGTCTTGCGGAAGAGGAATATCTTCATTTCACATCCCCGATCCGCCGCTATCCTGATCTGGTTGTGCACAGGATGCTGAGAAGATACAGCTTTGAGTCAAATATGGATCTTCATCAGCGTGAAGAAGACGAAAAGAAATGTGCGGATTATGCCGAATCCTCCAGTGTCCGCGAACGTGTCAGCATCGATGCGGAATATGCATGCGATGATATGAAGAAGGCGGAGTACATGGCGGAGCGGCTGGGAAAGAAGTATGAAGGAATCATCACCTCTGTCACCGGTTTCGGATTCTATGTGCAGCTGGACAATACGATTGAAGGACTTGTCAGAATCGCTTCGCTGGATGATGATTATTATGAATTCATTCCGGAAAAACTTGCCCTGATCGGCGAAGGATCGCGCCGGATGTTTCAGACAGGCATGAAAGTCAGAATCATGGTTGCCGCCGCAGATGCGCACAATGGTACAATTGAATTCGTACTGTATGGCAAAAACGGAATGATTCCCAACCGGAAAAAAGCTTCTGTAAAGAAAGCTTCTGCCGCAAAGAGCAGACGGAGAACAGGGACAGGGAGGAAACATGGCAGATAAAAACAGCAGAGAGAAAACAGTCGCGTTGAACAGACGCGCCTCACATGATTATTTTCTCGAAGACCGCTATGAATGCGGCATGGTTCTGACCGGAACTGAAATCAAATCGATCCGTGACGGAAAGGTGCAGTTCAAGGATTCCTATATTTCCATCTATAAAGGCGAAGCATGGATCAAAGGTATGCATATTTCTCCTTACAAATACGGAAATATCTTCAACGTCGATGAAGAAAGAGACCGCAAGCTTCTTCTTCATAAATATGAAATTCAGAAGCTTCACATGAAAGTCAAAACAAAGGGCTATACGCTTGTGCCGGTCAGAATGTATCTGAAAAACGGCAGGGCAAAACTGGAAATCGCTCTTGCGAAAGGCAAAAACCTTGTGGATAAGAGAGAAACACAGAAGCTCCGTGACGCGAAGCGGGAAATGGAAAAGGCATTGAAACTGAGGTAAACAGATGGAAGAAATACTGGAAGTATTAAAGGATCATCTGCAGAAATATCCGAAGATGACACCGCAGGACTGTTTCAAGCTGATTTATCAGAATGAACTGGGTCCTGAACATATGATTCAGAGCAGTGAAGAATCTCTGGCAAAACTTCTTGAAGAATGGAACAGCATTGAAGCGGATCCGGATGCGGAACTGATCGAACCGATCGGCAACCATCTCTGCCGGATCAATCTCAAAAAGGCGAAGTGCCTGTATACGCCGGAAGCGGTCAATGATATCTTTGTCCGCACGGCGAATATCCATCGCGGAAGAATGGGAGAGTTCATGCATAACATGAAACTGCTGAAGCACTCGCTTGAAGCGCTCCCTGTCAGTTTTTCTTATGATGAATTTCTGGAATTCCAGGAAATGTACAGGGGCAGGGGCTACCCGGCTCTTCATCACTCACCGGTATTCCGTGAGGCTTATGATCCGCATTACCGGGTTGTATATGAGGGCTTTGCGGAATCTCTGGATTTAGATTGTTGACCGACGGTCAATTGAGTGCTATATTCATTATGCATCCAAACGATGCATAAACATGGGGCTGTAATGGATTTCGACAGGTTTATGTTTGATTCAGGCTGCAGTGGAGCGGTGACCTTATCACCACCTAAATTTAAACGCTAACAGAAACAATAGTTTCGCTTTCGCTGCTTAAGTTACGCAATAGGCGTCGCAGCGTCCCGGCCGTACTTTAACCGTTATGTACCGGCTGCGTAATTGAAACGGATAAGGCGACTCCCATGCCTGTAAGGGAAGCCCGACAATTCACAGGCAGATTCAGCCGACGGTTAGCTCACTGACATGTCTGCTGTCTTATTCAACAAGTGAGATAAACTGTAGACGCCGGAATGTGGGACAACTCTTGGACAGGGGTTCGACTCCCCTCAGCTCCACTACCTAATAAAGGGGATTGCTCAAATCCCCTTTATTTATCGGCTTTTTTAACATTTTCAAGTATACTCAATAATGCGTTGGGACCGACTTTGGGACCGACTTTTTCTTTTTACGTTCTTCAAAATCGGAATTTCGATAAATAAAACGAACAGAAATAAAGTGAAATAAAACAAAGAAAAAAGAAAAGAACAGCAGCTTTTATTCAGTGCCGTTGTTCTCAATCTTCCTGACTATGTATTCAAGAGCGTATTGAA
This sequence comes from uncultured Erysipelotrichaceae bacterium, assembly GCA_947167125.1. GTDB lineage: Bacteria > Bacillota_I > Bacilli_A > Erysipelotrichales > Erysipelotrichaceae > Bulleidia. The sequence continues at coordinate 1,381 of CAMVGT010000034.1, read as the reverse complement.
TTGATTCGCCTTCTAGGATCTTCTTAAAAGCCAAGTAGTCTGCTGAATCGATGAAATCAGGATAAGCGTCAATTAAATCGTGAAAGTATAAATAACGTAATAATGTAGCAACTCTATTTACAGTTTCTGCACTAAGTACCGGCAATAATTCAGCCGAGAATTTTAAGTCATATTTTCGCTGTTCAAATGCGTCATCAGAGATCAGATCATTATCTATAGAATACTCTTGATACAGATTGTAAGGCTCATCAAAATAATCGCCATTCTTAAGCCAATTAAAGTCGACACCTAAAGCATCGGCGATTTTCATTAGATATTTATCGGAAGGGTTTCTCCAATCACATTCCCATTCATGAACTCTTTGATAAACAGTACCAATTTTATTGGCTAATTCTGTCTGAGTCATATCTATTGCGATACGAGAAATACCTATTCTGGCGCCTACCGTTGTCTTGGACACTAGCATAGATCCAAAATCATTATTATTAGGAACTGTCCAGGTATTAATAATCTTTTTGTTGATTTCTTTTACCTTGTCAGGTAATTGCGTATCAGCTTTATTTTTTATTTTTTTCATATTGATATATTAGCATAATATACCCATATTGACATATACCGCAAATAAGGTATATTATGAGCTCGGTAATATACCTAAATCACGGTATATGTACTGAACAACTACTTAACAGGAGGTAAAACATGCCAAAAGCAGTAAAAGTGAGTCCTATGTTGAATCATGATCGTTTAAGAATTATCCGGAAAGGCCATGCAAATGTTTCTGATCTGCAGAAGTTTATTCCTGCCTCCAGAACTAAAGCTCAGGCAGAATATCAGACAATTGCAAGGGAAATCATGCTGGCAGAGGGCAAGGAAGTTGCCTGGTATGGAATTGAAATCGAAAGAGTCCTGAAGCATTACCATATGACTGAGCAGGATATCCGCCGTTGGGCAAAAGATGAGGCAGCTATCCAGCAGATGGCACCGGAGACGAACTGATGGAACCATATTACGCAATGATGGATCTTCGTGTCTTCCTGAGCCCGGCATTCCTGGAACTTAGCTTGGATGCACAGACAAGATTTGTACAGCTGGTTGGTACATCTGATCGTATGGGTGTTGGAAATCTGTATTACGTATGGAATGAGAGCCGCATTAAAGCAGATCTGATGGAGTCATTATACAAGTCTGATCTTGTATGGCCTGTAGATGCGTATTACTGCTTTATCCCCAGTGTATTCAACGCAAACCGGAAGATGCGAAATGGAAAATACAGATCCAGTTTTGATACGAAAGGATTCCAGGCATGCATTGATAAGTATCCTGAACTTCTTCAGAGCATGACAGACAGTGAAAAGGAATATATCAAACAGCATGGGATTCT
>CAMVGT010000033.1 GCA_947167125.1 uncultured Erysipelotrichaceae bacterium | reverse complement strand
TGATATCAGCTGATGATCAGACTTTCTCTTCGGGATTGATCTGAGAAACCGGTACGGATTCTCCAATCGTCAGACCCTGAGAGCCAAGCAGTTTTAAAGCTTCATCAAAGTATTCACGATGTACAAAAATATAATCTGTATCAAATGTCGATACGGCAAAAATCGATATTCCATGATCTGCCAGCAGCTGTGAAATCCCTGCCAGTATTCCGACTAGTGAAAAATCCGGCTGTCCTTTGATGCGGAATCCCCGCCAGCCCTCTTCCTTTTCAAACGCATTGGACGGGACAAGATATTGCGGGCAGACAAGAGAGCGTTCATGGTCGGTTCTTCCGGTAAAGACAAACGGCTGATCGATATCAATACCGGAATAATCTTCAACCAGGCAGACACAGAATAAAGAATCCAGCGGTTCAATGGTCAAAGACGCAAAAAGCTGATCCATCTGTTCATTGCACACACGCAGGCGGAACTCTTCTTTCCGTTTGAACTATTCTTCATGAAATGCTTTCTGCTAATCAGAACAGGAAGACTGCGGCGTTCTTCATCAGCTGCCATCAGGATGATTTCATCATCGAGGCTGTCCGCGAAACGTTCTGTATTCTGATAAATCTCACGGTAATTGCGGTACAGAACTTCCTCCAGTATCTCTTTTTCCTTTTTCTTCAGGGAGGCAAATGAATTTTTCAGATGAACCGGTTTTTCTTTTTTGTCGTGTCCTGGCATAGGTTTTTCCTTTTCTGCAGTCTTTTCAGCAGTTCCTGTCTTGCATAAAGCATGACATTTACGGCAATATGATAACGAATATTTCTGTTGACAGAAAAGGTAATAATAACGGAAAGGAATGGTCATCATGATGGAGTGGATCTGGTATCTGATTGCGTCAGTCGGGGCAGGAGTCGGAACGGGGCTTGCCGGTCTTTCCGCTGCCACTGTCATGGTTCCGATCCTGATTGTTTTATGTCCTTCCTTCCATGGGGAAACCGGCGCCTATCAGGCCACCGCGATTGCCCTGGCTTCGGATATTCTCGGTTCGGCGGTGACTGCATATACCTATGCAAAGCATAACAATATCGATCTGAAACGGGGATGGATCATGTTTGTATGCATCATCACGATGTGCACGGTCGGCTCATGGGCGGCTTATCAGGCCGGCAATGTGGTATTGGGAAGCTTCACACTGTTTCTGACATTTTTCATCGGCATCCGCTTTCTTGTCAGTCCTGATACCAGCCGGAAGGAAACAGCAGACAAAAGTGAAAAGCTGGACTTCAAAGGGATATTGATTTCATTGTTTTTCGGACTGACCATCGGATTCGGCACAGGGTTTGTCGGTACCGGCGGCGGCATGATGATGCTGGTGGTATTTACGGCATTTCTCGGGATGGAGCTGAAAACCGCGGTCGGAACCAGCACATTCATTATGACGTTTACAGCTCTGATCGCTTCCGTCAGCCACATCCTGATTCATCCGGCCATCATTCTGGAAAAATGGGGTGTGATGCTTGTATGCATGATCACAGCCACTGCGGCTTCCCTGTATTCAGCCCGTTTCGCCAACAGGGTCAACAACCGCACAGTCGGTCTTGTCACAGGCGCTGTACTGACCGTTCTTGGGGCATGCATGCTGGGACTGAATTTCAGGAATGAAATTGCATCGGTTCCGCTTCTTTCGGAAACACTGCGCTGCTTTGTGAATCTGGTGCTTTATATCATTCCGTGCGTTGTCATCGTATTGCCGCTGCGCTTTATTACAAAAATCCCGTCATTTGTGTTCCGCAAGATTCTGCATATGATTGCCTTCACCTGTTTCTGTGTGATGATCATCGGCGCAAAAAGCTGGATTGCGGCTTCTCTTACTTCATTGATCATTGCGGCCATTGCCTATCCCCTGCTTTCCATCGCGGAAAATGAAAGCTGGTATGCAAAGCTGTTTGTCGAAAAGTCAAAAGGAGAAATCAAACGGAGTCTGCTCAAGCTGTTCGGAATGTTTGCGGCGGTGATTGCCATCGCATGGGGTGTCTTTGACAAACCGTATGCGGCAGCGGCTTCGATCCTGATGTGGGGATGCGGGGATGCGACGGCAGCTTTAATCGGCATTCCGTTTGGAAAGCACAAGGTTCATTTATGGATTGCGGATGGGAAAAAGTCATGGGAAGGAAGCTGTGCGATGCTGGTGACTTCGTTTCTGGCCGGCATTCTTCTGCTCTGTGTTTTCCTGAAACATCCTGTCTCAGACATTCTTCCCTGCTGTATGATGATGGCAGCTGCAGGAACCGCAGCGGAACTGTTTTCACCAAGTGAATGGGATACCGTCACAGTTCCTGTAATCATGTTAATGATCGCGTTAATGATGCTGTAGGAGAAATAAAATGAAACTGACAATGCTTGGCACAGGAAATGCTCTGGCAACTGAATGCTACAACACATGCTTTATTCTGGATGATCACGGAAAACTGTTTATGACGGATGGCGGAGGCGGAAACAATGTTCTGCATCAGATCCGCCATGCCGGCTATGACTTGATGGACATCCGCCATATCTTTGTGACACATAAGCATATCGATCATCTTCTGGGCATCATCTGGATGGTAAGAATGATCTGCCAGTTTATGAACCATGGCGATTATCAGGGCGAAGCTTATATTTATTCGCATGCGGAAGTTCTCGGTCTGATCCGTGATATGGCAGGAAAACTGCTGAAAAAAGAAGCCGCATTCATTGATGACAGACTTCATCTTGTGGAAGTTCATAATGATGAAACATTGAATATCATCGATAAACCCGTCACCTTCTTTGATATTGAATCCACCAAGGCAAAGCAGTTCGGCTTCAGGATGGAATATGAAAGCGGAAAGGTCCTGACATGTGCAGGCGATGAACCGCTGACGGTTGAAAAATATGCATATGGAAGTGAATGGCTTCTTCATGAAGCATTCTGCCTTTACAGCCAGGCTGATATTTTCAACCCATATGAGAAACATCATTCAACTGTCAAAGATGCCTGTCAGCTTGCGGAAAAGCTCGGCGTGAAAAATCTGCTGCTGTATCATACAGAAGACAGAAATCTGAGCAAGCGCAAAAAGCTGTATATGGAAGAAGGATCGCAGTATTATCACGGAAATCTTTATATTCCGGATGATCTTGAATGCATCAGTCTCTGAAAGAGGAAACAGATGAACAGATATTATATTGCCAGCTGCAATTTCACTTCGCAGTTTCCCGAGCTCAGCCTCAGGATTCAGAAATATGCAGAAGAACGTTACGGACTTACCGTGGTACGCTGCTGCATTCCCAATTACAAACTCAAAATGAATGAAGAAAAAATGCCGGAAGGAAGACTGCGGGAAGCCTGGAAGTCACTGCCGGATTCTGCCGCATTTCAAAGCGGGGATGAGATTTATTCGTTATGCCACAACTGCAATAACATCATTGAAGAAATGCATGAAGGCGTCCATGTGCATTCCCTCTTTGAACTGATCGATCAGGATGATGCATTTGTCTTCCCGGATTTTAAAGGGTTGCATGCCTTTGTGCAGGACTGCTGGCGCTCAAGGGAAAGAAAAGAAGAACAGGATGCGGTAAGAAGTCTTCTGACAAAAATGAATATCCATTTTGAAGAAGCCCGTGAACATCATGAACAGACCGATTTCTGCGGCATTTCCCTGCTTCGTCCCCAGCCCGTAAGAAACCCGCGGCTGGCACCGAAACATTATGTTGAACAGGCTGAAGGAAAGTTTCTTGAACATACAGAAGAAGAACAGAAGAAGCTGATGGAAGAATACTGCATGCAGTTCGGAAAAGAAAAAGTGATCTGCTATTGTCACTATTGTCTGGAAGGACTGCTGGCTGGCAATGCGGACGCGTGCCATCTGGCCCATCTGCTGTTTAATGAAACAGATCAATAAAATCCAGTAAAAATCAAAGGGAAGCGGCTGCTTCCCTTTTCTAAACGGATTATTTTGTATATTTTTCGCCGTTGACAAGGACGACATTCATCGGGGTGACTTCAACGGTTTCCCATACATGCGCCTGGATATACGGCTCAGAGTCCAGATACTTCTGCAGCTTTTCAGCCGATTCAAATTCCATGATGAGCGTGGAACCCTTCATCTTGCCTTCTTCATCAAGAAGTCCGCCGGCACAGATCACCTTGCCGTCGACCTGCGCCATATTTTCAAGATGCGCTCCTCTGACTTCCATTCTTTTTTCAAGCATTCCTGCGCCGTCCAGCGCTTTGATCATAACCTGCATATTGTTTGATTCCTTCCTGTTATTTCTGCATTTCATTATGCATAAGTGAACATACGGATTCAACTGTTCTTCATGTCATGAAAAACAAAACAGGATTCCTCTGCGGAACCCTGCTGATATGATTTACTGCAGCTTTTTCAGTACTGCCGGCAGAATCTGATCCGCATGGTTTCTGAAATACCGTTTGAAAAAGTGAGGGTCGGCGATTTATGCCGCCGGTGCAATGCGGACAGACGGACATTCTATCGCTTCCTATTATGAAAGTGCAGAATACAGCGCAATGGTTGACAGATTAAAAGAACTGCAGAAGAAATGGGCGATCGGCGTTATTGATCTTTATACCGACAAAGCATTCAATGATGCCGCAAAAGAGAAATATGATTTCTGGATGTTCGATCCCATTCATCCGACAAAAGCCGGGTATATTGAATGGTGGTTCCCGCAGATGGAGAAGCAGCTGACTGAAATTCTGAAGTAAGGAAAAAGGAAGGATGGCTCAGTAACCTGAGTATCCTTCCTTTTTAGTTTTGATCAGTATTTCAAAGCGTAGCGGTAGAGGAATGTGACCATGTGTTCCCTCTGACAAGCAAGACCCACGCCGTATTTTCCTGCATAGGCTCCGGATGAATAGCCGTTGGCGATGCCGTTTTCCGCTGCCCATAAAACCGGTTTGTAATAATAATCGGTTTCCTTAAGATCCGCGAAGCGGTTTTCATCTGTCTTCGGCTCAGGCTTTTTGGCAAGACGCCACAGGAATGTCATGGCCTGTTCTCTTGTGCAGGCAACGCCGACACCGAACTTTCCTTTATAGGGACCGGAAGAATATCCGTTGGTAATCCCCTGCTGAACGCCCCATAAAACAGCTTTGTAATAATAATCGCTGCTTTTGATATCCGGGAACGGATTGGAGGATGACTTCGGTTCCGGTTTTCCTGCAAGCCGCCACAGGAATGTCATCATCTGCTCGCGTGTGCAGTTTTTCTTCGGTCCGAATGTGCCGTCGTCATAGCCGTTGGCAATTGCTTTGGCGGCTGCCCAGTAAACCGGCGTGTAATAGTAATCGCTCTGCTTTAAGACATCCGAGAAGCGGATCCACTTATTGACTGCCGCAAGGGATGAATAGCTGAAGCTGTCGGAATAGATCCAGCTGTAGGTGCTGCCGGGATTGCAGATCTTGTTGTTGGAGATCTTTGTGGAAGAAGCGCCGCCGGCGCAGTTGATGCCGCGCATGCCGGCACTGTCGATGATGTTATTGCGGATATAGGATGCAGTGGCTCCGCCGACAACGATGCCGCTGGTATCGCCTGCCCCTCCCTGTTTTAAAGAGATGAAGTTGTTTTCAACTTCTGTTACCTTCGCGGAATTGAGAATCCAGATGCCGTCTTTCTTTGATTTGTTCACTGTGTTATTTGAGATGCGGGTAACTGTCGCACCGTTGGCGGTGATCGATCTTTCCCCTGCATTGTTTACGGTGTTGTAACAAATGGATGTGGCAGAGGCGCTTCCTGATCCTGCAGAAATATAGATGCCGATATCAGCCGGATTGTTTACGGTATTGGAGTTGATTTCCGTTGCTTTGGAATTTTCAACCATGATGCCTCTTAAGCCGGCATTGTTGATGGTGTTGCCATTGATCTTTGAAGCGCTGCAGCTTTCATGAACCATGATGCCGTTGGATTTTGTATTGGAGATGATGTTGTTTTCAACGGAAACAGCCTGGCTGCCGGTATACAGCTGCACGCCATAGTAATTTGTATTGTCACCGGAAGGATAATTGACACAATCGATGGTGTTACCGGTGATTTTTACATTTCTCGCGTTGACTGTCACAATGCCGTGCCCGTTGGCATTGATGATGTTATTTGAAACTTCAGCGCCGTTGAAGTAGTAATTGCCGGTCGGGATATTTCCGCTCTGATCGGAAGAATCAACCGTTTTGGTTTTATAGTTGGAGCCGCCAAGACGGATCGCTGTATTGACATAATTGGCGTGCGCATCTTTTCCTGTCAGGTTCATTGTGTTTCCGGTAATGACGGTATGGGAATCGGACGGAGCGATATAGGAGCTTGAAATGCCGGAAGATGTATTGCCGATGGAATCGATCCAGGCGGCTGTATAGGAACCGGAAGCGGATTCGGAATCGCCGTTGCCGTTGATTGTAAACATATAGACGCCTCTTGGGCACTGATCAATCAGGTTGTCCCTGATCAGAACGTTGGACCAGTTGGAGCCCTGGATGGCAGCGCTTGTCAGATTGCGGAATGTATTGTTTTCAATTGTGATGCCGTCCATCGGCACATTCAGGATATTGGTATGGCTGCCGACTCCACGGGGTACCCGTTCAAAGAGACAGTCTTTCACAGTCACATTTTTGCATGCCAATGGCTCTGCTCTGTAGCCGTTGAAATGAACCGGTACCAGTACATCAAGCTGGATCGCTTCATAATAGCCGCTCTTTTTCAGAATCATGTCGGTGAATGTGCATCCAATGACATTCAGTCCGTCTATGGCTGCCATTTCCATTAAGTGGGCATCAACGGTATCGGTGAATGTCACATCTTCAAATGTGATGTTTTTTGCATGGGCGCCTTTGATCATGACGGTTGTACCGGCTTCCGCATCGAAGGTTCCCCCTTTGACTGTGATGTCATGCCAGTAATATCCGGTGACACCGGTATTGCCTACGGTGGAAGGATCGGATCCGTCATAATCGCCGATATGCAGCATATTGATATCGCGCTTTCTCAATAATGTGACGCCATCCAGATTCAGGACGGTATTGCTGTAGATGCACAGTCCGTAGGACAGATCATAAGTGCCTGCTTCGACTGTGATCTCTGTCATGCCTTCAAATGTCTTTGCCTGATCCAGTGCTGCCTGGATTGCGTAATATGCACTCCTCTGTGCAATCATTTCAGCGCTGACTGTGATCTGCTGCACATTTTCTTTTGTTTCAGCAGTCTCTTCCGCATGGATCATCATTGCCTGCGGCATCCATGCAAAGCCAAGCGTCAGTGCAAGACTGAATGAAATCAATTCTTTGAATAATCCCTTTTTCATATAGGCCCCTGCCTTTCTGTTGATGATACAAAGACTGAAAATACAAAATGAATTAAAAAGGAATCAGAAGATCTCTGACTCCATAAGAATAGCAGATTATACGGCTCCTGTTTCTGCTTTTTACTTCATTCCTCTTTGCGGCGAAGAACGCCGGAGTGTTTCTGCCTGATCCGTCAGATCAGAGGTTTTCGGTAAACTGTGCCGCAAATTTTTTATAGTTTTCAATCGTTCTGTCGCACCATGCGTCAAATGCTTCATCTTCTTTTTTCTCTTCCGGATGGGCATTCATATAATCGACATACATCTGTGCGCCTTTGCGGATATCGATATCAAACTGCAGATCTTTGCAGTACTGCTTTGCCTTGGAGATATCGAAGATGACGGAGAAATGCTTGTCACCATGCATGGAGGATACAAAATCATATGTTTTTGAGTGATCCAGAAGATATTCTGAAATATAGACCGGTTTATATTCGCATCCCAATGCGTCCGCAAGCGCTTCATAGATCATGTCCCATGTATACACTTCCGGATTCATGACCTGGTAGATTTCCCCGATGGTTTCAGGATTGCAAACCAGCGGCATAAACAGCTTTGCGAAATCATCCGCATGTGTACATGCCCATGTATTCTGTCCATCGCCATGGATGATGACTTCTTTTCCTCTTAACATTCTTGAGGCAACCGACCAGTATGTCTTTCCTTTGATTGAAAGCGGATATCTGGAATCGGAATAGGTCTGGGTGGGTCTTACAATGGTCACAGGGAAACCTTTTTCTTCTCTGGCTTTCAGGAAGAGCTTTTCGCAGGCTTCCTTATTCTGACCGTAGGCGGAATAAGGATTGCCGTATGCCATTGTTTCATCGACATTGCATGATGTGGAATGATCAAGAACGCAGACGGTGGAAATAAAGATATACTGCTTTGTCTTTCCGGCATACAGATCAATTTCCTTCTGTGCCTGCTCAGGCATGAAGATGATGAAGTTGATGACCGAATCAAATTCAAGATCTTTGATTGATTCTTTAACGCCTTCGTAATCCGCATTGATATCGCCGATGATGCGGTGGACATGTTCGGGAAGAGAGTCCTTCTTCTTTCCTCTGTTGAGAACATAAAGATCGATATTCGGATTGTTGGCAAGAGACATGGTAACCGGTGAGGAGATGGTTCCGGTTCCGCCGATCACAAGTATTTTTTTCATTTGAATGTTCCCCTTCTTTTTATACCTGCAGGATTTCTGCTTTTTCTTCTTCCAGAATATAGGCTGCTTTGATTTCACCGTAATAGGAAATATGATCTTCCTTTTCAACCGAATAGAATTTGCGGATGATTTCTTCCGGCAGCTTTGAAGCATCCTGTTCTTCCCTGTAGATGACTCTGCATTCCAGCGTCAGCGGATATTCTTTGATCGCCGGAACGGAAACAGCCTGCGGTTCCGCAAGTGTCAGACCTGCTTCTTTGATTTTGTCCATATCTCTGCCGCTCTTTGTGCCGCAGATGGCAAATGCTTTTGGATCAAAGCCATGGACGGGCACATTGACGGTGAATTCGGGATTGGCATCAAGCAGTTCATGGGTATAGCGGTTTCTGCGAACATAGGCCACAAAGACATCCTTTTCCCAGATTCTTCCGATATGTCCCCAGCCGATGACCATCGTATTGACTTTGTCACCTGCTTTCGATGTAAGAAAGATTCCTCTTCTCAGCATTTCATGGATCGCATCCGCATATTCAGCGGGATCAATTTCTCTTCTGTACATTGTTTTATCCTCTTTTACTGTGTCTGATTTAAGGATAGCGGAAGGAACAGGAAACGCAAGTCCTGTGAGCTGTGAAGTTGCCGTTACCGTCATCTTTACGCGCATGTACATGCATGGGATAACAGATACAATGGAATCAGAAGAATCACGGAGGAAACGATCATGTATATACTGATTCCTGCATGTCTGCTCATTGCGGCTTTGTTCATTTTCCAGGAACATAAGGAAAACTATGTCAATGCCGTCATACTCAAAGGTCTCGCATCTCTCTGTTTTGTCATCCTCGGCTTTCTGACATCCAAAGGCGGTACCGGTTCACTTCCGGTCATCATCGGTCTGATTCTCGGTGCGATTGCGGATGTACTGCTGAATCTGCGCTATGTATTTGCCGAAAAAGGAAAGCTGGTGTTCCTGATCGGCATACTGGTGTTTCTCAGCGGTCATATCGCCTATCTTGCTGCAGTACTGCCGATGAATCCGAATCCTCTGCTGTTTATTTTCGGAGGAATTGTGCTGACCGCGCTGATCATGAAATGGCTGTTTACAAAAATCACAGTCGCGAAGGCATTTAAAATCTTCGGTATTTTCTATATCGGGGCAATCGTTATTCTCAACTGCATCGCCCTGGGCAATCTGATTTCTTCATACAGCACATTCCATCTCATTTTCTTCGCGGGTGCCTTCCTGTTTCTGATCAGCGATATTGTTCTGATTCTCAACACATTCGGTTCTGTTTCAAAATTCTCACTGCGTATCACGAATCTTTCCCTTTATTACATCGGCCAGATTCTGATCGCCTTATCCCTTCTGTTTCTATAATGCATGCCGGCGGTATGCCGGTTTTTTTATTTCCGGTGCCAATGTGCTTGTCATCGGAGGCGGTATGACCGGTGTTGAAACAGCTGACTTCATGGCTGAGCACGGCAAGGCTGTCACCATTCTGGAAATGAGAGCAGATATTGCGCTGGATGAACAGTCCGCTCCGCGTGCCTTCCTGATTCCGCGCCTGCCTGAACATGGCGTACATAAGATCGTTAACGCGAAAGTCAAGAAGTTCAATGAGGACGGCGCTGTCTATGAACAGAACGGAACAGACGTCACAATCGGCGGCTTTGATACAATCGTTCTGGCAATGGGCGTCAAGCCTTACAATCCTCTTGAGGAGGCCGCAAAAGCAGTCTGCGCTACCGTCTGTGTGATCGGTGACGCAAATGAACCGGGTCCTGCAAACAAGGCAACCGAAGCAGGTCTTGCGGCAGCGCTGGCACTGTAATTCATACAGATTAAAAACATCAGAATGTTAAGGAATACGGCGGGAATCATCCTGCCGTATTTCCCTTTCCAACGATGACTCCCTTTTCGTTTATAATGTGACTCGCAAAGGAGTAATCATTATGTTCAGAGAACTTGTCAGAAAAGGCCAGCAGCTGGATGAGAATACATGTATCGGACTGCTGAAGAAAACAAAGCGCGGCGTTCTTTCCGTTATCGGGGATGAGGGCTATCCATACGGAACACCGATCAATCATTTTTACAATGAAGAAGACGGAAAGATTTATTTCCATGGCGGAAAGTACGGCCATAAGGTTGACGCGATGAAGCGCGATCCCAAAGTATCCTTCTGCGTCATGGATGAAGGAACACATATTGACGGACAGTGGTTTCTGACATTCCGGAGTGTCATTGTCTTCGGGAAAATGGAACTGATTGAAGATCCCGAAATCATCCGCGATCTTTCCAGAAAGCTCAGCTATAAATTCACAAAGGATGAGGATTATATCGAATATGAACTGGAACACTCCGGTCCAAGAACCCTCATGTATGCTTTGACGATTGAAAACATGTGCGGAAAAAGAGTGAATGAAAGATGAAGCACAAATGCAGAATCACAGTCATCCGCAGGCCCTTCTTTCCTGAAATCTCTGTCATGAGCTAGGAAAGGAAATCGGTCCCTGCGATTTCTATCATGACGGCCAGGTATTTATCGTCGATGAGGATAATTATCGAAGAATGCTGGACGGTCAGTTCTGCGGCAAAGCATGGGACTGCATCAGGCGCTATGTCCATACCGCCCTGCATGGCGGAACAATGATTTCCATGGACAGCTATATTGCCTGCTGCAGCGATGCCTGCAGGCCGGTGATGTTTAAGATCGAAAGGATCGACGAGGAAGACTAATATGGCACATAACAGAAAATGCAGAATCACGGTGCTGAAATGCATGTGCCATAAGGATCTGGCAGAACAATATGAACCGGATGCCTGTCCCTGTAAACTGTTCCAAGAAGGACAGACATGGATTCTTGACCAGAACAGCATGAGCGGCTACTGGCATTTAATGGGCGGAACATTTTGTTCGGAAGCCTGGGTGGCTGTTTCCAACTACATCGATACCATCCTGCAGGGAGGCACATTTGAAACTGCGGATGGTAAAAACTATAAAATCGCTTCCTGTCCCAACGGGATTCATCCCGTGATCTTCAAAATCGAACGCGCAGAATAAAAGCAGATGCCCGCTTTGTGCAGGCATCTGTTTTTGTATCAGGATGGATTCACTCCATGATCATGTTTTTTAACTGTTCGATTTCTTCATCACTCATCCCGCCGTCATGAAGATAGCTTTCCGCAAACGGAACAAGATCATCATGATAGAGATCAATCTGATCATCCGGAATGATATGGCGTACAAGAGCCATGAAATTCTGATCGATGACAGTCTGCTGCTCTCTTGAGGAACGGATTCCTTCAGCTGTATGCAGAAGTGAATTCCGTGCCTTCAGAACGCCCGATATATCGGACAGGATCCGCAGTCCTTCCTCACTCAGCACCGTCCCCCCTGCTGGTTCTTTCAAAGATCCTGACGCCAAGCTCATCTTCAAGCTGTGAGATGGCAGTGCTCAGTGCGGATTTTGTGATATGAAGGCGGTCTGCAGCTTCCTGCAGAGAACTGCAGTGGGCAAGCATATCGGCATACAGTAATTGTTCGAGTGTCATCTGCATTCTCCTTTGGATGTATCCGCAATCATTTTATACGAATACAGCCGCGGATGTGATGCTTACTTCTGTATATGCTTCTGTTTCTCTCTGCGTGCCTGCAGCATCCCTGCCAGCAGCAGTACCAATGAGACCGCATACAGTATGATCGCAATGTGATCCGGGATGGTTATAACAGAACGGTCGATGAGAATTACCAGCGGCATCATAAACAATCCGGCAATGATAAGTTTATTCATTTTCATTTCATTCCTCTTTTCTTCAGGGAGTTTTTCCCTGCGCTTTCAGAATATGCGGAATCAATGGAGAATAACAGGACACAGGATGATGCATTCTGCTGGTTTTTGTGTATGAGACATGGAATGTCACGTGCAAAACAGTCTTCGTATCAAACCGGAAATATCAATTTTTGACAATTGTCATGACAAGGAAAGGGACGCATCGGATGATGTGTCTTTTTTATACTGAAAGCGCTTAAAGAGAGGAATCAAAAATATGAAATGGGTCAGTTCTATCAAATACCTGTCCACCCGGTACGGTGAGCGTGCTCTGTCTGTAAAAGACAAAACACTGCGTCTTTCATTTGTAAACAATCTGAACGGAGACCGGGTCCGGATCAGGTTTGCAAACAGATATTCCCCTGTCCCGGTTGCGATTGATCATATGACAATCGGTATTCAGAAAGACACGGGGATCGGTTCAGTTACAGATGTGACACTGCATGGCAATACGGAAATCGTTCTTGCAGCAGAGCAGGAAATATTCAGCGATGATACAGCACTGAATGTCAGAGCCGGCGATACACTCTGTGTATCTGTTTATTTCAAAGAAAACCAGGACATCTGTTCTGTGTGCTCCTTCTGGTCAGAAACAGGTCCGAAAGCTTCGCTTGGCAGAGGCGACCATACGGACGGAAGTATGTTTGAAGAGACAGAACCGGATTATCTGCTTGAAAACATCCGCAATGATGTCCATAAGATGTTTTACTTCTTCGGTTTTGACGCCGTCCAGGTTTATACCCATGACGATGTCCGGGTCATTGCGGCATTCGGTGATTCCATCACCCATATGTCATACTTCACCAATGCCCTTTCCCGCCGTCTTTTCCGTGAGTATCCCGGTCTGGCTGCCCTTTATAACTGCGGCATCGGCGGAAACCGTCTGATCCATGATGCGACTGCAGATCCGGAAACCGGAAAGCCGATCGAAGTATTCGGCGAAGCAGGTGTAAAACGCTTTGAGAGGAATGTATTTGATACCGATCAGCCGGATACGGTTCTTATGCTGATCGGCATCAATGACATCATGCATCCGGTGCAATTTAAAGGAAAGGAATCTTCAGCACCGGCGGAAGATGTGATTGAGGGATATCGGAAAATTGCCGAAGCTGCGCACGCCCGTCATGCACGGATTGTGATCGGAACAATCATGCCGTGCGGCAATGATGAATATCCGGATGCCTGGATTGCTGCATTTGAAAAAACGCGGCAGAACATCAACTCCTGGATCCGCAGTCAGTCTGCCTTTGACGGAGTCATCGATTATGATGCAGCGATGCACAGTGAAAATGATCCCCGGTATCTGAAAGACGGGCTGCATCTTGGGGACGGGCTGCATCCCAATGACATCGGCGGAGAAACGATGGCTGCCGCAGTCGATCTGAAAAAACTTATGTAAGGAGGTAAAAAGAATGTCTGAAACAAAACCGGTTATGTCATTTGAAATCCATGCCGATCCGGAAGAAATCACCGAGATGGAATGCCCGTACGGTTCTGTCTCCATCATTCCCTTTCACGCAAAGGTCGATTCGGAACTGTTCTGCGGTGAAACACTTCCCGGAGCAGCCGATGTGCAGCAGGAAAACGCTGCCGGGCTAAGGCGGATGAGTGCCAGATACGCCTTCAGAGGAACCGACTGCAAAGGCAATGTCTGCACATTGTTTGTTGAAAATGAAGGCTGGTTCAGGGGTGAAGAAAAACACAGCAATGTAATCCATACCTTCCCGCTGATGCTGTGTGACTCCCCGGTCATAGGCGATTATCTTGCCCGGCGGCGCTTCCGCGGAGAAGTTGTCAATGAAAACGGAAAAACGGAAATCCGGATTTATGACACTTTTGAGAGCGGTATCAAAAATTGACAATCCGCATGTAAAAAAGCGGAAAGAATCATCATCTGCCGGATGGCAGAATAAAAGTGCATCAAGGAAATCAATCAGAACTGAAGGAGGAAAATAATCATGAACGAAAAAGTCAGTCCGAAAATGTCATTTCTTGAAAAACTGAGCTATGGTGCCGGCAATATGGGCATCTGCCTCATGACAACCGTCGTCACCGTATTCGCAATGTATTTCTACACCGATGTAGTAGGAATCTCCGTCATTCAGGCAGGTTCCATCATCGCTGTCGGCGGTATCGTGGATGCTGTCTCCGATGCATTGATGGGTGTCATCGTAGACAGAACAAAATCGAAATGGGGTAAATGCCGTCCGTACTTCCTGTTCTGCGCACTGCCGCTGGCCATCTCAACCTTCCTGGTCTTCCATGTCCCGGATGCTTCCCCGGCAGTCAAATATATCTGGTGCCTTGTCACCTATCAGATCTACACCCTGGCTTATACAGCAGTGCTGATTCCCCAGAATGTTCTGATTACAGCAATCACAAATGATGAAAAAGACCGTCTTTCCACAAACATGTTCGGAAGCCTCGGAACCAATTTCGGTCAGCTGATTCCGAATGCCTTCGCACTGACACTGATCAGCTTCTTCGGAAAAGGTTCGGAATACAGAGGCTTCAACTGGACAATTGTGATCTTCGGTGTCATCGGCATGTTCCTGATTCTGATGGACGGCTTCAACACAAGAGAAAGAATGAACATGGGCAAGGCAGCGGAAGTAAAGATTTCCGCAAAAGATACACTGCGTTCAATGGCAAATGTTCCCTGGATCATCTGCACTGTATCAATGCTGCTGATCATTGCCCAGATCGTCATCAAGTCTTCCACAACGGTTTATTACACAACCAACGTTCTGAACAATCCCGGCATGGCTTCCACCCTGCTTTCGATCACGAACATTGTCGGTATCCCTGTCACACTTGTCATCCCTTTCATCGCTCAGAAGATCGGCAACCGGAATCTTGTCTGGTGCGGCTGCATTCTCGGCATCCTCGGCAACGCCGGCATGCTGGTATTCAAAAACAGCTCCTTCATGCTGATTGCGAGCACGGTTGTTCTCTCCGTCGGTACAGCCTTCATCAACGGTATCATCTATGTCATGTGCGCTCAGTCCATTGACTATGGTGAATGGAAAATGGGTATCCGTGTTCAGGGATTCCTGATGGCATTCATCGGATTTGCAGTCAAAATTGCAAACTCCTTCGTTGCAACAGTGTCATCCGCTATTCTCGATGCCGGCGGATATGTAGGCGGCGCAGAAACACAGACCGCTTCCGCAATCTCCGCAATCGAGACATGCTATGTCTGGATCCCGATCATCGCCTTCACAATCATCTTCATCATCAATGCTTTCTTCAAACTTGATAAGCAGTATCCGGCAATCAAGGCAGAACTTGACAGAAGACACAGCGAAGCGGAAGCACAGTAACAGTTACAATAAAAATGTACGGATCCGTCTGTCTGCTGCAGACGGATCTTCCCGAAAGTTTGAGGATACAAATATGACAGTACAGGAAATCATCAATCTGATTCTGGATTCCATCGGCGGCGGCAGACACATCTGTCCGACCTGCGATGTTCTTGCCTGCGGCGATCCGGAGATGGAAGTGACGGGAATTGTCACAACGTTTATGCCGACCGTGGAAGTAATCCGCAGAACCATTGAAAGCGGCGCCAACTTCATCGTTTCTCATGAGCCGACCTGGTTCAACGGAAGCGATGAAACGGAATGGTGTCAGAATGACAGCGTCTATCTGGCTAAGAAGCAGCTGCTGGAAGAAAATCACATTGCTGTATGGAGATTCCATGACCATATGCACTTCGGCACAAGCATCGATTATATCTACCGCGGAATCATTCAGGAGCTCGGATGGCGGGCATATCTGCAGGATGGCGAAAAGGAACCTTGGGTATATGAAATTCCGGCAACCACATTAAAAGATCTTGCACTGTGGCTGATGAAAACATTTGAAATGGATCAGATCCGGACTGTCGGCAATCCGGACTGTCCGATTACACGCGCCGGTCTGCTGGTCGGAGGCGGAAGCCTCGGACTAGGCAGAGAGGTCATGCCGATGGAAGTCATGGAGCGGAACAATCTCAATGTGCTGATCTGCGGTGACATCACTGAATGGACAACTGTCGGATATATCCGCGATGCTTCCCAGCTCGGCATGGACCGCTGCATGATTCAGCTCGGTCATGAAAGAACGGAAGAGCCGGGTATGAAGTATCTTCCCCTCTATCTCAAGCCTTATATTCACAATATCCCCATTACCTTTATCAGTTCGGAAGAACCGTATATCTATTACTGAGGAATAAAAAACATGGCAGTATTTCAGACTACATTCGCATGTGACAGCCTTTTCAGAAGCATTGATCTGAATATCATCGTACCGATCGAATCACCTGGCAGACCCGATCTTCTCCCATCCAAGCCGGAAAAATTCAAAACGCTTTATCTGCTGCACGGTTTCGGCGGAAACCGCAATGACTGGATGAACTATACCCCGCTGCGGGATATCGCGGAAAGATATAATCTGGCGATTGTCATGCCGGATGCAGAAAACAGTTTCTATGTGGATTCTGTTTCCCTTCCATTCCGCTACAGTGAGCTGATCAGGGAAATAGTTCAATTCACACGCCGTGCGTTCCCGCTTTCTGAAAAACGGGAAGAAACCTTCATCGGCGGCCTGTCGATGGGAGGCTTCGGTGCACTGCGCTTAGGCAGCTTCTATCATGATCTTTTTTCAAAAGTATTCACTTTCTCCGGTGCGTTTATCATTGATAATATCGCTTCGCAGAAACCCGGATATCAGGATCTGATTGCAAATTATGACTATTATGTCCGCACCTTCGGCGATCTTGAGAAAGTAAAGAATTCCGTCAATGACCCGCTCTGGTGCCTCGATCAGGCAATTGCGGCGGATGAAGCGCCGGCTGTGTATCAGGCATGCGGCACGGAAGATTTTCTCTATCAGGAAAATATCAAAATGAAAAAAGAACTGGAATCCCGTAAAATAGCTTATGAATACCATGAAATGCCCGGTATCCATGACTGGGTATTCTGGAACAGGAATCTGGAGCCGGCAGTGAAATGGCTGCTGGATGATCCGGAATAGTTAAAGATCATCAGAATTGGGAGGTGCGCAATGCCGGAGCTGTATCAGAGCGAAGAATTCATTTACAGAAGAGTACCGATCGAGGTATTCAATCATTCTTTCAAAGGAACCGACATCTATACAGTCCTGCATTGGCACCGCAATATTGAATTCAATCTGACAACCGAAGGAAGAATCCGCGCTACGGTTGACGGCGTCAGTCAGGATCAGTATCCATCCGACTGGTATATTGTCAACAGCGGCGAACTGCACGGCAACCGGTGGATCGGCGAGGATGATATCTTCAAAGGCGTTACCGTTCAGATCTCAAAGGAATTCATTGATTCCTGGCTGGGAGAAGGCATCCGATTCAGCGCTCCTTCTTCCGAAAGTGCAAAGAAGGAGATCGAAGCTGTCCTGAGACAGTTCGGTGAATATCTGAAACGTGAAGATACCGACGATCTGGAAAAGATGGAGCTTGTCTTCCGGTTTATGCAGCTGCTGAAAAAATACTGTATCAGTGAACAGCAGACCGACCGGAAGCGTGAAAAACTGATGTCCAGCATCCGTGAAATCGTGAATTATATCGATGAAAACTATACAGATGAAATCGATCTGAATTCCACTGCCGAGCAGTTTCATTACTCCCCTGCCCATCTGTCGAGAATGTTCAAGGATCACATCGGCTTCAACTTTCATGCCTATCTTCAGAGTGTGCGTGTTATGCACAGTGTCGAGGATATAAAAAATGATCCGCAGATCCGGCTGATCGATGTTTCATCACATAACGGATTTCCAAATGTCAAATCGTTTATTACAGCATTCAAAAAAACATTCGGATGCACACCTTCCGAATGGCTGAAAAACAGAAACAATTCATAAAAGGAGACTACAAATACCATGGCTTATCTTAAGCTTCAGTACATGTCCGCGGCTTTAAGCGGCATGACAACCATACATGCATATCTTCCGACCGACGCAATGTCGGGTACACCTGTTGAACCGCCGTTTAAAACCGTCTATTTCCTGCCGGGTTATTCCAACGATGCGTTCAACATGATGAGCTATCTCGGACTGCGGCGTGAATGCGAGCTCAAGGGAATTGCAATTATCATTCCGGACGGAAACAACTCCTTCTATGTCGATCATCCGGAACGGATGAGCTGCTATTCATCATTTGCCGGAAAAGAACTGGTGGAGATGACAAGAAAGCTTCTTCCCCTTTCCAAAAAAAGAGAAGACACCTTCATCGGCGGCATTTCCATGGGCGGTTACGGAGCACTGTACAACGGCCTGAAATTCCGTGATACATTTTCAAAAATCATTGCCCTTTCCCCTTCCGCATCCATCTATGATCTGATCATCGGACATGACTTCATGTTTCCCAAAGGAGTCTTCACCAATGCATGCGGAAACCCGGAGGAATATATGAACTCCGATCTGAATCTGGACCTTTTCTACAGGAACACACCGAATGAAGAAATCCCGAAGCTCTGGATGTGCTGCGGTCAGCAGGATCTGCTGGTTGTCGATGCGGTTAACCGTTTCGCGTCTGTTCTGGATGAAAAGAAATTCACTTACACCTATATCAAAGGTGACGGAAACCATGAGCTGGATTACTGGGAGAGGCATCTGGATGAAGCCTTCTCCTTCCTCACGGACATTGAACCCGGCACAAAGAACCGTCTTGTCCTCGGCAATTTCGGCTGATCAGGAAAGATTGATAAAATGAGCCATGCATTTTGCGCATGACTCATTTTTTTCTTCTGATCACATGATCAGAGGCAGGATATTTCTTTCAATGAATTCCACCCGGTCGAAGATTCTTGGCTGAAAGGTTCCGGTGATTCCGACAGAGATGTTCTTTTTTTTATTGACGTAGATGATATTGCCGCCATCCCCGATTGCGGCATAGATTTCCTTCTGATCATACGGCTGATACCAGAGATATCCGTAATTCATATTGCCGAACCGTTTATCCAGTTTCAGATGCGGTGTCAGCATTTCTTTCAGATAGGCTTCGGAAATAATCCGATGATCTTTATACGTCCCGTTGTTCATAACAAGCAGACCGATCTTTGCAAGGTCTTTCGCGGACATGCATAATCCCCAGCCTGCAGTGACTGTATCCTGCGGATCGGAATACCATTCATTCTTTCTCGGATTCTTATTCATCAGAAAGTCAAACTGATCCTCTTTGGAGCTGTCGCCATGAATCACATGTCCGGGAATTCCAAGAGGAAGAAACAGATTCCGGTTGGCAAAGTCAATCAGCTTTTCTCCTGATGCACGTTCAATGATGCCGGCAAGAATCTGGATGCCGAGCGTTGCATAGCGGAATTCACCGGTGATTCCTCTGTGTCCGCCGAGAAAATCCAAAGCCCCAATGGTCCAGTCATCGGATGTACAGATCTTTTTCCATGGTTCATTGCGGTATTTATAAGGTGCGGTCATTGTCAGAAGATGCTTTACAGTCACATCATGGATTGTTTTTTCTCCCCGCTTCACCTGATAATCCGGAAAGAAATCCATCACCTTCTGTTCTGTGCTTTCAATGAAGCCGCGATCAATCGCAATCCCTGCAAGCAGAGACATGACACCTTTTGTGACGGACATGACATTGACCGCATCATCCGTCTGATATCCATGCCATGTATCTTCATAAACGGTTTCATTGTCTTTGAATGCATAAATCTGACAGATGTTCTTTTCATTGCCGGTACTTTCTTCAATCATTCCGTGCAGCTGTTCTCTGTTCATGGAAACCTCCTGGAACAAACCATATTCCGGTCTATGAACAGCCTAAATTGATTAAAAAATGTTTTCAAGATGGAATCTGAATATACTTAAACGACCTTTTAGATCAATAAGAAAGGAAGGCTATTGCCTTCCCGTCCTGATGAACTGATTCGAATAATCATTGATGTATGCAGACGGTGTCATCGGTTTCACTCTGCTTTTGGAAAAATCAGGAATATTCCGTGTAATAATCCGATCCGCATGTATCCTTTCTGCAGTCACGCTCTGTATTGCGTCCGCTTAATCATTCCATTCCATTTCGGCTGCTTTTGAGAGATCTGCATCTGTGAGATCCGCAATTCGGAAGATCATTTTCATTGCCGCAATGATATCAGCAATCTGTCTCGGACTCAGTTCTTTTCTCATAACATATACCAGATTCGCTGCAGTCAATGCGGAAATAAAGCCTTCCGCCTGTCCTGTTTCACATAGTTTCCAGACCAGTGAAGAGTCTGTATAATGCGGCTCTCTTTTCACCAGAACATCAAGAATCACATTTGCGTCAATCAGCAATCTCATATCTCTTTCTGAGGCTTTCCTCTTTTGCGTCTTTGATATCCGTATTTCCTTTCAGAATTCCGGTCAGAGAATCCGTCAGAAACGATACAGAGGTATCTTTCGGGATTAATCTGCCGACTTCTTTACCTTTTTTTGTCACGATCACTTCACCGCCGTTCATAATAATTTTCAGATATTTTCTGAAATTGTTATGCATTTCGGTAGCAGTCGCAATTGTTTTAATCGTTCCACACCTCTTTTTAGCTAATTACATTTTTATTTATTTTAGCTACTTTCACAAGATGCAGGCGGAACGGACATATCTGAATTTTCTGCAGTAACACTTACTTCCAATCTTCCGTAAAATCTCCCTTTTTTGTTTCTTCCATGATTTTTTCAAATGCCTTTTGGTCGATTCCCAAAGATGCAAGGCAATTGATCTGTTTCCGGATTCCGAATGCGGCTTTCAATGATCTGAATCTTCCGTACTCGGTTCTGTCATGGAGCTTTAAAGCCAGGATCAGAGTCTGATCGAAATTAATTCCCTGTTTTCTGTTCATATGCTTCAGTCCTTTCTTTTACATGCAATCTTACAGAGAAACAGAAACGGAAACTGCGGAGAGATTTTCATATCTGTCGATGATTGACAGATATCGTAAAAGTCACGGTTTTCGAAAGATTCAGGAATGATTTCATCTCCTTAAAAAATCAGCATGTATTCTTTCATGCGGATGATCTTTATAAATTTGTTTATGTACTGTTTTCATCTGTCATCATAATGTCCGCCGCAGCAGATAATTGAAACAGTATTCTCATCACACTTGAACACAATCCTGTTCTTCCGATCAATCCGAACGCTTGCATAACCGCTGAAATCACCTTTCAGCATTTCAGCCTTTCCATAGGAACAATCATATCCATTGCGTATGATGTCTTTAAGCAATGCATTCACTTTTTTCAAGGCTTTTTTATCAGACTGAAATCTTTGATATTCCTCCCAGGCATCATTCCATTCTGCCATAAAAGATTTCTCATCTTCAATCCTCAATAATGTCATGCATGACTGTATTTCCGTTTTCCACGTCAAGGATACGCCGTTTCAGTTCAGCAGCTTCCTGCGGTGTAAAGCCATTGGCGTCACGCATCGTAAAAGTCATGGATTGTGAACGGACAGCCTGTCTTACCAGTGCAAGTGTTGCGGCAGACATCGAAAGCCCGAATGCATCGCATAAAGCACTGTAGCTTTCTCTGGTTTTCCGATCCATTTTAAAAGTGAAATTTGTCATTTCGTCTGAAGCTGATGTCATATGTCCGCCTCCTTTCCTGATTTGATTATGCCAAATAGCGCCTTGATAATAAAGGCTGTTCCGTGTGCTATAGCACATCTTTCTGCTGTTAGATTTATCCCTATAAGCGATCAAATCATCCATTTTTGTATCATCCCCCACTAATATAAATACGGATCACAGAACAGAGATATAAAAAAGTCATGGTTTTCGGCATTTTTACAAATAGTGTCAGAAAAAAAACATCCTCAGGTTTTCACCTGTACGGATGTCCGGTGTTCTCTGTATGTTTTCAATCAGAGTTCTTCGATCACTTTTTCCATATCTGCGATATGGTCCATGAGAGCTTCATTGACCCAGGTGTCATTCATGATCCTGTCATGAGCACTTGCGGCCGAACCGTTTAAAGCGAGCGTCAGCTGGTATTCCCTTGTGAACCACGGCTGTTTGAGATATTCCTGGTTTTCGGGAAGCTTCTGTGCGAGATTCCATGCCTCATCCAGAAGGATTTCGGTTTTTGCGTCACCGTGAATTTCTGCATTGTAAATATTAGTCATACCCGTTTTCTCCTGCTGTTTCCATCATATCATTGATCAAGCCGTATGCGCATCTGAAACCACGTTACATCGCCATGAACTGAAGATGAAATCCCTTCATTGACAAATCCGCATCTTACATAAAACGGAATGCGGTTTTCAAGACATGTCAGTACAATTCCTTTTCTTCCCTTCTGCTTTGATTCTTCTATGCATGCCTGTATCACTTTTGAAGCATATCCTTTATTGCGGTACTGCTTTCTTGTGCAGACACCGAACAGCATCTGCCAGTCCCCGTTTTCATCATGCATATGCACATCGCTGTACATTTCATCCCTGAGATCCTTTTCGTCGGTGCACATGCCGTTGACATAGGAAATGATGATGCCATCTTCCTTTAAAAGCCAGAAATGATCCGGGTAGTACTCCAGTCTTTCTTTCATGCTTGCCCGGGAAGCGGCCTGTTCTTTCGGGAAACATTCGCTTTCTATTTCAAAGATTTCGCTTAAATCATTGATATCCGCTTTTGTGATTTCCATGGTTTCTCCATCATTCATGTTTAAATGCTTTCCGTTATTATGACACCCTGAACCATTCAGGTACAGAAAAGAACAGCTGTACGAAAGGAACAGAAGGAAGAAAGTCTGCCGCAATACTGTAGAAGCACCATGGGGTTCATGGTGCTCATTGGATTACTTTGTGCCGGTTAACGGGGTGCCGTTGACATAAAGTGTATAGCCGTTTGAGATGATGCCGGACGCGTCTCCTGTAAAGGATGTGACATAGCTGTCAGCCGTCAGAGTCCATGTGCTGGAAGAATCCAGTGTCACATTGACTGTTCCTGTTTCTTCGGAAACTGTTTCGCCATCCGCGTTGGTGATGGTTCCGTCAATATATCCTGTAAAGCCGGAACCGTCACTGAGGTTCAGAGTCAGCGATGAATTGGAACCGACAAGGATTGCGCCTTCGAGTTCCTGATCGGACGCATTCAGTTCGGCAATGTTTTCAGCTCCGCTCCATCCGTCATCACAGACGGATAACAGGATGTTTTCGGAATCTTTGTTTGTGATCTCAACATCTGTCAGTGTGATCACACCGTTGGTGTTTGTGACATGGAAGACATGTCCGCTTAAGGATGTCAGCGATCCGCCGCTCATGGTGAAGGAGGATACGCCGCTGTCCGCGTCGCCTGACATTGACTGGTAGATCATGATCGAATCCAGGAACTGCGCGTTGCCGTTGCACTTCGTGTTGCTGGCAGTCAGATCACAGTTATTCAGTGTAATCGAATTCTTTCCTTCAATGCATACGCCTTCGGAAAGATTGGATGTCAGCTGCGCATTTTCAACAGTCACATCTGCCGTGCTGTAGATGGCCGGGGATCCAAGACCGTTGGATGTATAGGTTCCGCCATCGACATAGACGGTTCCGCCGCCTCTGTCAGTACGGATTGCGGCAGAAGACTGTCCGCTTGTTTCAACTTCAAGATCATAGGCTTTGGTAATACCGCCGCCGGTGGTCATGATGCCGCCGGATCCGTTTCCTGTTGTTTTGATCTTTGTGTTTTTGATAATAACGGTTGTGCCGTCGCCTTCCGCTCCGTTTGTGCCGCCGTTGCCGCCGTAGCTGAAGACGCCGTTGGCGCCGTCCGCATCGGACGAGATAGTTCCGCCTTCAATCGTTGTGACAGATCCGTCTTTGACAAGAACTGCGGCATTGAGACCATAGAAATTGCAGTTATCTCCGCCATCGGAATCCCCTGTTTTTGTGACAGTCGGATTGGCGATGGTTACTACTTCCGATGTGCTGATTAACAATGCGCTTTCATCAGCTGTATCCGACGCATAGGTCTGATCCGATTCATCTGCCGCGGATGTGATTTCTTTAGAAGCGGTGTAGTCGATGTCGGATGCACTGCTGCCAAAGCCGCCGCCCGGCATTCCGCCTCCGCCTTCTCCATCGGGTTTATCCGGAGGTGTCCCGCCCGGCTGACCCTGGCTGACTGATTCTTCTGCTGTTTCAGCGGAAGCTGTATCTGTATCTGTGCTGCTGCAGCCTGTTAACAATCCAAGAGCGAGCAGTGCGGATAATGTTTTGTATACTGTTTTATTCATATGTGTTTCCCTTCTTTCTTTTGACACTGAAAGAATAAAAGCTGCATGTGAACACAATCTGAAGAGAAACAAATGAACATCTGAAATTGACATCATCGGAAATTCAGTTTCTTAAGATTCATGCCCTGCAGGAGAGGACGTCAGAATATTAATGAATTTCATTTTTGAAACGGATATAATGTTTCTGTGAGAAATCACAGCATTAACAACCAGGAGGAAAAGAAAAATGAATAAGTTCATGAAAGGTATGCTTGCCGCATTGATGGTCACATCCCTTGCGGCATGTTCATCCAACAAACCCGCTGAAGATGCATCTGACACAGGTGCTGAAATGCCTGAAAATCCGGTACTGATCATCGTCAATACCGAAGGCGTCGGCAATATCGCGATGGCTGCGGAAGGTGAAGAAATCGTATGGGATGAAAACTTCCCCACCACATCCATCGGCCAGAATGTTGAAAAAGGCACAAAGCATACACTTGCCGCTAAAGCCGGTGAAGATTATAAATTCATCAAATGGACAAAAGACGGAGCTGACTTCTCAACTGATGAAACAACAGTCATCACAGCTGATGAAAAAGCGGAATATGTCGCTGTATTCATGTATGACAACGGCTGGGATGGCGAAGCAGTCACTGACATCAATGACGCGACCGTCATCGGCGATGTGCTCGGTCTGCCTTCCCTGGGCAACGGCACAATGGAAGATGTCTATATGATCGCGGTTGAACTCAATGGCAATACATACCGTGTCAGCGCAGCTCTCACACCGGAGCAGTCAGAAGCTCTTTGGGCTCTGGATTTCGATGATCCGGATTATAACGCAAAGCAGAATGAACTGCTCAAGGATCTGCCGATCACAAACATCGAGAACCTGACAGAAAACGCACCGACAGCTGCAGATCTTGCCAAGTATGAAGGCGTCAAGGGTTCCGATCTGACAGCTGAGGGCTGGATGTGCAACGGATACAATCTTGAAGAAATGTTCATCGATATGACAAAAGGACCGTATGCATTTACAGTCTTCTTCCAGGGTGAAGTCAACAGTGACGTTGATGACATGGATGAAGCGATCAAGGATGTCACTGTTCTTCATATCGAAAGCAACGGCATCGGCGATGTATTAGGCCAGTAAGTTTCCGGATTCAAACAGAAACCGATTGAAAAGGAGAAGCGCGCGCTTCTCCTTTTTGTATGTTCCGGTATACAGGATATTCAGCGGTAATCCATGATATCGAAAGTACGGGCAAAACGAATGAATTTGTCCGCTCTTCCTGAGATGTATGTCCCCTTTTTCCAGATGAGTCCGAAGCTGCTTGTAATCATCTGGGTGATGTCGATTTTGACAAACTGCTCAGGATCGAGATCGATTGATGAAAACAGAAAGACACCGCACTGTCCGCTCTTCAGAACGTTCTCAATCGTCTTCAGCTGGCTTATATGCATGATGACATTGGCATTCAGATTCCTGGAGCGGAAGCGTGAAAGGATCTGTTCATTCTGTACGGAATCGGTATTGAAGAGAATGATTCTTTCATTGGCAAGATCCGAGATATCAACTGTTTTCAAAGATACCATCGGATGATTTTTCACAGCACACCATCGGCCAGGTCTTTTTCTGTTAACTATGCGTCAGGCTTTCTTTACAACATGGAAATCGCAGATGTCATCCCCGTTTCCAAGAGTCTTTGTACGGATCAGCTTTCCGCCTTTGTATTCAATGGTCGGGTAATCCATGACGCACATATGCGGCATCAGGAACATCAGTCCTTCCCTCTTTGCGATCTTGCATAAACCGCATTCATGATAGGTCACAAAGTATTCGGGTTTGGAAAGATCATAGGAGAAGTCAAAGAGCCAGTCCATCGGATATTCCTTCTTCTTTGAGCGTTCTGATCCTCTTACATATTTATCGATTTCCTTCTGATCAAAGCAGTTCTTTCCTTTGTAAACCTTCTTCATGATGTCAGACTCACAGATCGCATTGATCATACCGTCAAAGACATCCATTGTGATCCTTTCAGGATCCGCTTTGTAATAGGCAAGTCCATAGCATCCCAGATACATCACAGAAGCGAACATATTGTCTTTCATGGATCCGGCGGACGGTGTCCGTTTCACCATTGCCTTATATTCTTCCATATGTTTCTTTTTGAATGCCTTGATATCGATATCTCTGACTGCTGACTGTGTATATCCGTATACGGTCTTTCCCAGCAGCATCGGAAAGATCATTGAAACAAGTCCTGTTTTCATGAATTGATCCTCTTCTCTTTTATTCCATATGCGCATTGCAGTTATAAACAACTAGCCGTATTTTACCAGTCAGTATATACTGACGCAAAGCTTTCGGATGATCGCAAAACCATATGAAAACAGGAATTCACATGGAATTCCTGCTGTGTGATGTCTGCGGAATGATCCTTCCTACTGATCAAGAAGGTTATCCTTTGGTTCTGCGGCATTTTCTGCCATGACACGGATCAGGCATCTGTCTTTGACATTGCCGAATGAGACGGTGATGCACGCAATGCCTTCATTCAGTGTTTCGATATTTCCGTTCTGATCCACTGTCACTACCGATTCATCGCTGCTTTCAAAATTCAGTGCGTCTTTGATGTCTGAAGGATCAACAGTTACTTTAGGCTGTGCTTCTTCATGAACATTCATCCGCAGTCCCTTCTTTGCGAATGCGACTCTGGTAAGCTGCTTCTCAAGGATGACGGTTTCGATTTCATGTTCTTCCGCATACTTAACCGCGTACGAATCATTGACCGCGTAAATCTTCAGCTGCGGATTGTCTGCGAAGGCTTCTTCCCCGATGGATTTAACACTTTCAGGGATATTGATGGTTTCAAGATTCCATCCTGCAAAAGCATAATCTTCAATGTTTTTCAGAGAAGACGGAAGAATCACTTCTGCTGCGGATTCTTTTGTTTTGTCTGTTTCCTTTCCGGCAGGGATGGTTTCAATGCCTTCTTCATAGACAAGTTTCTGGATGGATTCTTTGGCAATCCTTTCAGGACGCCATGAACCTTCATCCGCTTCTACTGTTTCCTTTATCTTTCCGGCTGTATAGGTGATTTCTGAAACATTGGTGTCACCTTCAAACGGAGAAACGGATTCTTCGGATTCCGCTGTATAAGAAACATTCAGCGGAAGTGTGATCTTTGTCAGATTTTCCATCTCCGCAAAGCTGCCTTCTGCCATCTGATGCAGTGCAGGATCCAGAACCAGGGATTCAAATGAGCTTCCTTTGAATGCGTCAATGCCGATGGAATGAATCTGATAGAGGCTCAGTTCGCCTGTGATCTCTGCATCTTTGAAGCAGGCATCGGCGATTGTTGTGATTCCCCTTCCCGCAAAGTCGGGCTGGATGAATCTTCCTTTGTAGCCCTGCCAGCCATGATCACCGAAATACATCGAATTGATCCAGAGCCGGTATGTGGTTTCATTCAGTGTGTCATCGATCAGATCAGCTGATGTATGATCTTCCGAAACAAACAGGGAGAGATATCTTAAGAGCGTTCCTTTCAGACTTCTGCAGAGACTGACTGCCTGATTGAGTTTCTTTGCAGTTTCAGCGAGGTCTTCTGTTTTCTGCGGCTGCTCATCCAGCTTTACAATCTTCTCCAGTGCATCCAGCAGAACAGCAATTTCGGATGGTTCTTCTGTTTCTTCGATTACTACAGTTTCTTCCGGTTCTGTCAATTCAGCCGGCTCTGCTGTTTCTTCTGTTTCTTCTGTAATTTCTGTTTCTTCAATATCTTCTGCTTCTTCTGCAGCCTCTTCGGCTTTGTTCATTGCCGCGCTGAGATCGGCAAGAATCTGCTGTGCATTTTCCAGCTCATGCACATCCACAATTTCGCTTTCGAGAGCTGAATCAATGATCTTCTGTGCTGTTTCTTCCTGCAGCAGATCCAGATCATCTTTATACAATGCCTTTAACAGTTCATATAATGACGCATAGCTTCCTTCTTCCTGAATGAGTACTGCAGTCGCGTCAATGACCATCTTCTTTTCTTCTGCATTCAGTCCTGACAGTGATTCATAATCAGGAGCGATGGGTC
>CAMVGT010000032.1 GCA_947167125.1 uncultured Erysipelotrichaceae bacterium | reverse complement strand
TCCTCCCCGCCCAAATCAGAGATTATGGACGGGGTCTCCTGCGTTCACTGATGAACACGGAACCCATTTTGTATTCCCCGAATCGATGTTAAGGAAGATGCTGCCGGTGGGATCGCAGCTTCTTGTAAGTCTCATGTTCAAAGCCGGAAAAGAATACAAAAAGGAATGCCTGGAAACACGCATTGATATTGACCGCAGGCTGAAGCAGGTACTGAAGGAATGGTAATCGCATATCGCTTTTCCAAAACCAGATGAATGCATAAAATGAAAACAGGAGCGTTTCATTTATGGCCGGAAAAATCATACTGGCAGTGATTATCTGCTGTGAAATCTACGGACTGACCTCACTCAAAGGAATCAGACTGGTTAAATCCTTTATCTTCTATACGCAGCTTTCCAATCTTGCGGCACTGATTTCCGCATCGCTTCTGCTGGTTTTTGGGGGACAGGAATGGATCATCGCTTTCAGGTATCTCTCAGTATGCATGTTAATCATGACAATGCTTGTCACAATTACAATCCTGCTTCCGATGATAAAAAACGTGGAGCTGCTGCTGACATCAAGAAGCGGATTCTTCCTGCATCTTGTCGGGCCGATCCTCAATACAGTTTCCTATTTCGCTTTTGAACCTCACGCTTCACAGGCTATGACATTCATTCCCCCGGCCGTGACACTGATTTACGGCATTATCATGATTTATCTCAACTACATTCATAAAGTGGACGGACCGTATCCGTTTCTGAGGGTCCATCATCAGTCAAAAACAGCGACAGTTCTCTGGATCATAGTGCTGCTGATTGTCATATCCGCAATCTCATGGTCCATCTATCTTCCGACCGCTTAAAAAAGAGAAAACAAAACATCTCCGCTCAGTTCTGTATTCTTTACAGACTTTGCGGAGATGTTTTCTTTTCAGCTGTTTTTCGTGGTAAAGGTGATATGAAGATCCATTCCCATTCCGTCTGCCAGCCTCTGCAGCAGGGCAACGGAAGGATTGCGAAGGCCGCGTTCAAGTCTGCTGATTTCAGACTGGGCAAGACCGGTTTTTTCAGCCAGTTCCTTCTGTGTCATATTCTGCGAAAGACGCGCGTCGATGATTGCGCGGGAGATGGACATATCCGGTTCCAGTTTTTTATATTCATGCCGGAAACCAGGATCTTTCATCTTCTGTTTTCTGTATTCATCCAATGATTTCATAATTGCTATTTCATACCTCTGAACGCATTATATGTAATATATCTCATATCCTCAAGCAGGCAATGAAAAATCTCCGCTCAGTTCTGCATTCTTTGCAGACTTTGCGGAGATGTTTGTTTTTGTTCAGGCAATATTTGTGTTCAGAATCTGACCGTCTTTTACCTGCAGGATTGTATCGCAGTCTCCCAGGGTTGACTGACGGTGGGAGATGATGATGACGGTTTTATCATGATATTCATTGCGGATGGTTTCCAGAAGTTCCTTTTCATGGAATGCGTCAAGGGCGCTGGTCGGTTCGTCCATGACAATCAGATCCGGATTGCGGAGCAGAACTCTCGCAATGCCGATCCGCTGCCGTTCGCCGCCCGAAAGTCTTGCGGCCATCTGGCCCATCTGTGTTTCATATCCATCCGGCAGTGTTTCAATGAAATCGGCGATTCCTGCACGCTTTGCGGCAGTTCTGATTTCATCCATGGAAGCTTCCGGTTTTCCGAAGGCAATGTTTTCCGCGACTGACGCGTCAAACAGATATGTTTCCTGTTCCAGCATCGCTGTTTTTAAACGAAGTGAATGCAGGGAAACGTCGCGGATGTCGGTTCCGTTGATCTGAATGGAGCCTTCTTCAGGATCATAGAAGCGCATCAGCAGTCTTAACAAAGTGGATTTACCGATGCCGCTTTCCCCATAGATACCTGTCTTCTCATTCTTTCCGATCTTTAAAGAAGCGTTCTTTAGAACCGGTGAGGAAGCGGAAGGGTAGGTGAATGTGACATTGTCAAAGCTGATTTCTTCAATCTCACCCAGCTCTTTGGGATCGGAAGATTCCTGTACGGCAGGTACGGTGTCTTCAATCAGGAAGAAGCGTTCCGCTGCCGCATAGGCTTCCAGCAGATGCGATACCACAAAGGTCAGGGAGAAAGTGGAAGAGAACGATGCTGCTGCCACAAAGGAAATCACAACGGTGCCTGCCGGATCGCCGATTCCCTGTTCCTTTAATTTCACGGCGATGGCAATAATCAGAATTCTTGCAAGATATACAAAGAAATTCGGTGCCGCATTCAGTACTTCCCGATGGATTGTCATTCCATGGGCGGCCTGACTGACTTCATCATTCTGTTTCCGGATTTCTTCCGCTTTTCTTTTTCCGTATCCGAAGATCTGGATGTCACGGATACCGTAGACACTTTCCAGAACCTTTGATTTCAGAGTGCCGAGACTCTTTCTGCAGCGCATGCCGATGGACCTGCCGAGTTTCAGTCCGGCAAGCGGGATCACAATACTGATCATGATATAGACCGGTAAGAGAATCCAGGCAAACAGCGGATTGTAATGCGCCGCAATTAACAATGTTGTGACCGGCAGGATGATGACTGTGAACATCGGACCGATAGTATGGGCAAAGAAGAATTCCAGGGTTTCGATATCCGAAACCGCAATGTTCAGAATGTCTCCCTGATTGCGCTCAATCATAAATGCAGGGGAGATTCTTTCCAGAATCTCAAACAGATGAACCCGCATTTTCGCTAAGATTCCATATGCGCCGATATGGGAGAAGACACCTTCAAGATACCGGCATACCGGAATCAGCACAGCGCATAAAACAGTCATGAAGATATAGAAGGATAAGGAACCGCCGACAGCTTCCGCGCTTCTTAAAATCCATAAAACGCCGAATCCCATCAAGCCCATATGGGAAAGATTGCCGATGATGGAGGCCAGGGTACTGATGACAAGGTATTTCCTGATCGGCTTTGCCATCGCAAACAGACGCACTGTCATTTCCTTTAAGGAGTATTGGAATCTGTACTTCATGCAAGACCTCCTTCCAGACGGTTCTGTTCATTGACCAGACGGGAATAAAGGCCGTTCTGATTCATCAGCTCTTCATGGGTTCCGCATTCTTTGAGAATGCCGGATTCAAGAACACAGATCTGATCGGCATGACGGATTGCGGAAAGCCTGTGGGAGATGATAATCAATGTACGTGTCTTTGCGAACTGCTGTATGCATCTCTGGATTTCTTTTTCACTTTCCGGATCCACGCTGGATGTCGCTTCATCAAAAATCAGATATTCCGCTTCGCTTAACAGTGCACGGGCAATGCCGATCTTCTGTTTCTGACCGCCTGATAAACGGGAACCGGCATCTCCGACATCGCTGTCCAGTCCGTTTTCCAGATGATTGACAAAATCAAGAAGGGCAGCGTCTTTCAGTGCTTTCTTCATCTTTTCTTCCGATGCGTCCGGATCCGCCATCAGCAGGTTGTCACGGATTGTGCCGGAAAAGATATTGACGGTCTGCGGTACCATCGCTGCGTGCTTCCGGATTTCTTCCGGTCTCAAAGAAAGATAATCCTTTCCATCCAGAAGGATTCTTCCTTTCTGCACGTCCATGAATCTCATCAGCAGGGCAGCTGCCGTGCTTTTTCCGCAGCCGCTCATTCCGACAAAGGCAGTCACTTTTCCTTTGGGGATAAACAGGCTGACATCCTTCAGAGTTTCCTGGCGCCCTTCATAATGGAAAGAAACATGTTCCATCCGTAAGCCTTCCTCATTTTCCTTTACAGCAGGAAGATCCGGATCATACGGACGTTCCGTATTGATTGCGAGAATCTCTTCCACTTTGCCGGCTGCCGCCACCGCTCCAAGCGCGCTGTGGGTGGTATTCATTAACTGACGCACGGAACCGAAGAAACTGTAGCCAAGCATCAGTACCGTCAGTCCTCTTGCAAGAGGAACCGTTCCTTTGGCAATACCGTTAACCGCAATGATCAGTGAAGTGATAATTGCCGCATAAATCAGTCCTTCTGTTGCTAAAAAGGAAGTGAAATTGACACGCATGAAGGAATTGATATCGCGGTTGAGCTTTTCCGCTTTTTCACTTAATACTTCAGAACGTTCCTTTCCTCTCTCAAACAGCTTGATTGCATTCAGGCCGCGGATTGAATCAAGATAGAAAGCCGTCATATCTTCCAGGCTTGCCCAGTAGACTTTCCGCAGCTTTTCAATCCGGAAGCGGAACAGATTGTTCAAAGGCAGTAAAACCAGTGACACCGCCAGAAGAATAAAAGCGATCGGCAGCGAAACCGAAGAAAGACGGAAGAACAGCCAGAATGGCGCGATGACGCTGAAAATCAAAGCGGGCAGATACGAACTGTAATAAACCTGCATGCTTTCAACAGCGTCGACTGACGAAGTGATTGCGGAAACAGGTCCGATCTTTTCGATATTTCCTGCATCAAGTTCCAGTATTTTGGTGAAGATTTCCATCCGCAGGTTTTCTCTTGCCTGCTTTGTGCAGCGGTATTCCAGTTCTCCCTGCGCCATCTGCGATACAAACAGCACGACCGCCATCACCAAAGCGGAAATAATTGCGGCCTTCATTGCGGCAAAATCCATGATGGGGGAAAGCAGACTTCCGGAAAAGGAAGCGATGGTTTCCGCAAAATATGTTGTGGCAAGCAGAGTAATAAAGCGGACGCATACAATCGCGATGATCCAGCCCCATAAACCTTTTGCCATTCTTAACAAAGTCCGGTAAATCAGTAACATATGATTCCTTTCACAGCTGTAGAAACGAAGTTATGATATCACTGCTGTGCAGCAGTTACATCATCGATGCATATCATACCGCATTCCTGTTTCCCGAAGAAAAGTATAAATATTTCTCTGTGCATGCATACAGAATCACAATGATCCGCTATGATAAGGAAAAGAAAAGTTTTTGAAAATCATTAAAGGCGGTGAAACCATGAAACATACCGGAAAATTCCTTCTGCTTGTCCTCTTTTCAGCAGTTTTCAGCCTGTTCTGTATGACTCTGCGTGTCAATGCGGAAGAAGCAGAAACGGAAGAAATCACAGAAGAAGCAGCCATTGATAACGGCATCCCTGTGATCTATCTGAATATCGATGAATCCAGAGGAACGATTGAAGACATGATGGCAAGCGAAGACCACAGTGTTAACTGCTACGGT
Organism: uncultured Erysipelotrichaceae bacterium; assembly: GCA_947167125.1. GTDB lineage: Bacteria > Bacillota_I > Bacilli_A > Erysipelotrichales > Erysipelotrichaceae > Bulleidia. The sequence goes on along the minus strand of CAMVGT010000032.1, from coordinate 24,149 downwards.
ACTGTGACAATCGATGTGCCGGAAGGATTCCATTATTCCGATTTCCCTGACAAAGAATGCGTCAGCCTCAATAACCTTGATATGTCGATCCGCGGCAGGGGCAATTCCACCTGGATGTCCGAGGGCAAGAAGCCATTTAAAATCAAGCTGGATAAAAAAGCCGATGTGTTCGGTCTTGGAAAAAACAAGCATTGGGTACTTGTCGCAAATGATTTTGATGAAACAATGATGAGGGACAGGATCACCGGATGGCTTGGCGATGAAATGGGTTTTGCCTTTACGCCAAGAGGCGTACCGGTCGATGTGGTGATGTCCGGTGAAAACTTCGGTACACAATACCTCGGCAGCTATTCTTTCAGTGAAAATGTGCGTGTCGATGCCACCCGTCCTGAAATAGAAGAACTGGAAGAAGGAGATACCGATCCGCAAATCATTACCGGCGGCTATCTGATCCAGAACGGCATCCAGACCGATTATGAATCCCCGGACCGCTTCTTTACTTCAAGAGGCGCCGACTGGGCAACCCATACCCCATCTTTCGATCCAACGGATAGCGTGCTTCTTTCAGATGGGACAGAAAAGGAAGAATCCTTTTCCTCTTCTGAATTCGGGGATGGCTATGTTAACAAGGCACAGCAGGAATATATCCAGAATTATATCCAGGAGTTTGAAGACATTCTTTATAACCAGGGGACTGCCTACAGAGATCTCATGGATATCGAAACAGCTGCCAAATACTGGCTGATACAGCAAATATCCAAAAACCTGGATGCCTTCAGCACCGGAAGCACCTATCTTTACAAAGACCGCGATCAGAATGGAGAAGTATCAAAGCTTTACTGGGGACCGTTATGGGATTTTGATTTTGCATGGGATTATGTACCATCCCCTGAAGCAATCTCCATCGGCCATCCATGGAACAAGCCGATGCTTTACGATACTTCTGAAGGCGGATTCACACAGGAGATCTTTATACAGTGGCCTTTGATGAAGGAAAAGCTGCAGCAGCTGATCGCAGAAGGCGGCGTCATCGATCAGTATTATGAAGAAACAAAAGCTTCTGCGAAATATGACCGCCGCATCTTCAATCCGGAAGCTTCCAAAACATATGAAACAGAAGTGCAGGAACTGAAGACATGGATCGAAAACCGGATCGCATGGGCGGATGAAAATCTCCATGAACTGGAAAACCGGGTCCATAAAGCTTCTTTCTATGTCGATGGCGAACTCTGGGAATCAATGTATACCGAAGACGGAAGATATCACAATTTCACAGTCAAAGACCCGGTCAAGGAAGGATATTTCTTTACCGGTTGGTTTGATGAAGATGGAAATGAAATCAATTACAGGAGTGAAATCCTGCATGATTATGTCTATCACGCCGAGTTTATTCCGGATTCTGAAGTGATCTATGGCCAGGACATCGCTTTTTCAAAAGACAACGACATCGTCACGTACAGATCATGGAGCACATACTACCGGATTTCTTATACGGTAATTCCGGAAAATGCCCATATCCAGGGTGTTGAATGGACTTCATCGGATGAAAGCTTTGCGACGGTGGATGAGAATGGACTGGTGTCCTATGAAGGACCGGGAACCGTCACCATTACCGCAAAGCTGAAAAACGGAAAGGAACGCTCATTCACTCTGACAATCACTTCCGATCCGATTGATGATCCAGAATCCATTGATCCCGATCAGGAAGAAATCATCCTGAATCAGGGTGAGCAGTCCGTCTGTCCTGTCCATACAGTCCCATCTCCGGTTCATTTCGATAACTGGTACTATGCTTCAGAAGATAAATCGGTTGTAACAGCAGGCAAAAACGGTGTGCTGACCGCAGTGGGTCCGGGCACCGCAAGAGTCTGTATCAAAGCTGGCTGCTACAATTCAGAAGGGCAAGAGGTCATTCTTGAAACATGGGTGACTGTTACCGTCAAAGGTGATGAACCGGATCCTGAACCGGAACCGCAGCCTGCCGTTGAATATCTGTTTGCGAATGGCGCGGACAGTACATGGCAGAAAGGCAATCCAAAAGATCTTACAATCACAGTCAAACGGAATATCGATGATGAAACATGTTTCTCCCATTTCACCGGTGTAAAGATCGACGGAGCTTTGCTGAAGAAAAACAGTGACTATAAAGCTGTTTCCGGCAGTACTGTCATCACACTCAAAAAGTCATATCTGCAGAAGCTGAAAGCAGGGGAACATACCGTAGAAATACTCTTTGATGACGGCAGTGCTGAAACAAAACTGATCATCAAAGAAGCAGAGCCCAAAGGAAAGAATACAAAGAATGCACCGGACACATCCGATCATCAAAGCATCGGCTGGTATTACGTCTTAGGCGGTTCATGTATCGCACTGATCGCGGTGCTCATCCTGCGCTTGCGGGCTTCAAAGAAATAATGTACAGAGCAGAAGGAAACAGAGCCTTCTGCTTTTTGAGTGAAAAAAATGACAGTCATGACTGACTGCCATCAAAAGGGGAGGGAGAGTTCAATATGTTAACAGGCCGTGACCTGTGGATTTTCAGCTTGTTTTTCTTTGATGTCTGAAATTGCTTCACGGATGATTTCAGTTTCAAAGCGGGCGAGATGTTCGTCAATGACGCCTGCTGTTTTTTCATTGACCGCCATGATCAGCGCTGTGCGCTCATCTTCGATTTTTTTCGCCGCTGCCTGCATATAGCCGCTGTTCTGCTTAAGAACCTTGTGATCAAAGAAGACACCGATCAGAGATCCAAGACACGCTCCCATCAGCATTGCGTAGAATCCGAAGAAGAGGCCGGTGATCATGCCGATGATCCATCCTTTGGATGAATTGTTCATGCCGACCGGCATCTCAAATCCATCCAGAATGCTCAATGTATCTTCCTTTTTCTTTACAACCGCAGCGTTGGAGATCACATAGTCTCCGTTGATCGGGTCTCTGCGGAACATGGATAATGCCTGATATGCTTCTGCTTCGTTTTCAAATAAAACGGTAACTGTGTTTTTCATCTTTTTTCTCCTTTAAGAACTGTTCTTTGTTCTTACGGTTAAAGAATGCCTGATGAATCTGAACACAAAAGGATGAAAAATGTGAAATCAAGCTGAAGAAATCTGGAAACCGCAATTCACATGAAAAAAAAGACAGCCGGAGCTGTCCTTTGAAGATTAAGCGCTGATCCAGTTGCCGCCTTCGACGTGGAGCGTCTGGCCGGTAACCCATTTTGAATCATCCGAAACCAGGAAGACGATGGCCGGCGTGGCGTCATCATATGCCATTCCCATTCTGTGCATCGCGTTCTGCGACATGGAAGCCTTGAGATATTCCGCCACTTCAGTCGGCGACTGATCGATACCGGCGAGGAATCTGTCGGTTGCGACATTGGGACAGATGCAGTTGACACGGATATTGAACTGACCCCATTCTCTTGCGACAACACGTGAAAGGCCGCGGATCGCTTCCTTTTCCGCCGCATAGGCCGCAAAGCCTTCCATACCGCTGACGCCGCCGATGGATCCGTAATTCAGAATCGCGCCGCCATGTTCTTTCATGAGCGGGAAGCACAGCTGCATCATATGCCAGGTACCGTAAAGGCCGCTGTGCAGCGCTTCTTCAAGATCTTCAATTGTGTGTTCCATGAAAGGATGAGGAGCGCTGATTGTTGCGGCGTTGTTGCATAAAGCATCAACCCGGCCGTACTTTTCACCCACGGCATCCACGAATGCCTTCATCTCTTCGAATTTTGAAACATCCGCCTTCATTGCGAATACTTCCGCTCCTTTTTCACGGCAGATGTCAGCTGTTTTCTTCAGACGCTGTTCATTTCTTGCGCAGATGCAGACGATGGCTCCTTCTTCCGCAAAGCGGATCGCTGTCTGTTTGCCAAGTCCTCCGGAGGCACCGGTGACGATGCAGACCTTGTTTTCGAGTTTACCCATTATATTTTCCTCCTGTGCAAAGCGCATACTGTTAACTTCAATATAGCCTGTGCTGCTTTGCATTGATTGCAAGAATATGACAATGATTATAAAATTGTAACATGAATGAAAAAGAATTATATGAGCAGGTTTATGCGGATGCTTCACTGGCATGGATTGCGGAAAATCTGCAGATCCTCCATGAAATTCTCAGCTGTATCAGGGAAGGGGACACGGAACATATTCATTCCCTGATCCGGATCATACCGCCTGAATTTGAAGCACGTTTCGGCGATACACCGCTCCGACATATGAAAAATCTGGTAATCAGTCTGATTCAGATGATGGCAATCACAGCGATGGATGCGGGTGTTTCTGCCTCTCTCTGTATCCGCCATGCCGAAAGAATGATCCGGGCAGCGGAGGAAACAGACCGCACGGAAGAACTGATGCGGATTGCCGATCAGGCAAAGATCCGCTTCTGTGAGCTGAGTGCGGAAATCAGGGAAGAACATTACAGCGATATCCGGATTCAAAAGGCGGCAGCCTATATCCGTGAACATGTTGCTGAAAATATAACGAGGAAGCAGCTTTCAGAGATTGCCGGTATGAGTGAGGAATACTTCTCCCGCAGATTTCATGAGGAAACCGGAAAAACCATTTCCGCTTATATTCAGTCCGCTAAGATTCAGCGGGCAAAGCGGATGTTAAAGGAGACGGATGAATCACTTTCCGCCATCAGCAGCTATCTTTCCTTCAGTTCACAGAATTACTTCCAGAATGTTTTCAGGAAACAGGAACACATGACACCCGGTCAATACAGAAAACAAAGCCGGACAGGAAAGTGATGATTCTTTCATTTTCCTGATTCCTGCATCGTGGAAATCCGGTGCCGCATGGGAATAATCAGGTGAGCGTCCTGTGTGACATTGACTGTCCGGTACAAGAATCAGCCAATTGACTAATTACTTAGGTGCTTTTATGATATAGTTACTTAACTGATTGGCTGATTTTTATCCGGAAATTGGAAGGAGGATTCCTCATTGCGGATTACATATGCCAACAGCAAAGTAAAGAGATATTTTGAAGATTACTCATTAATGAAAAAAAAGCTCCCTTCAGACTGGGTCCGGTCAATTAAGAAGCATATTGACCGATTGAAAGCGGCGGAAACTTTTGCGGATTTTCTGACGCTGAATCTTGGTCATCCGGAACCTCTGAAGGGAAGTGACGAAGGGAAATACTCACTCCGGGTTGCGGGAAATGTGAGATTAATCATTCAGCCCGAAAAATCCGGAAAGGAAATCAGGATCTGTGAAGTGGTAAGAGTGGAAGGAGTTGTGGATTATCATGGCAGTAAAAAATCATGGTATATCAGCTGATCTGCTGATTCATCCCGGAGAAACAATATCGGACCTTCTGAAGGACAGAGGTATGACACAGAAAGAGCTGGCACAGAGGGCCTGTGTTTCTGAAGCATTCCTGAGTGATGTGATCCGCGGAAAAAAAGATATTTCCAAAGGACTGGCGAAAGGGCTGGAATATGTTTTCGGTACACCGTGTTCTTTCTGGCTGAATCTGCAGGCAAATTATGACGCGGAGCTGATCACACTGACGGACCGGAACAGTCCTGATCCGGATGAAAAAACGGTTCTGAAATCGATTGGGGAAATTGTGAACTGGCTGAAAACAAAAGCGCTTATTTCTTCAGACGGAACAGCGGAGGAGACCGTGATAGAACTGCGCAGATATTTCCATGTCAGCAGACTGACAGGACTGCATTCACTTGTGCCTGCCTCCCTGATCAGTAAAACATCGGGAAGCTCTGCCGGTTCAGATGTTCCCGGTGCCTGGCTGTGTCTGTGCATGGCACAGAAATCAGCCACACTTCCGCAAAAGAAATTCGAGAGAGAACGGTGCAGCACACTGACATCGGAAATCAGAGACATCATTTCCGGCGGTGGGGAATTCACGGACTCTTTAAAAGAACTGCTGTTTCAATATGGAATTGATTTCAGCGTCATTCCTGCTTTCTCCGGAATCAGGATGCAGGAGTATATAGCGGCTGATCCGGGCGGTACTTACATGCTGGTTGCCGCATCAGAGAATACATCGCCTGATCATTTCGGATTATCTCTGGAGCGGGGAATTCTGCATATTGCAAACGGTGATATTCCGAAGAACGGCTTTTACGTCGGTTTTGCGGATGATGAGGAAGCGGTATCTTCCGCAGGCTTTCTTTGACGTCTGAGTCATCCTGCATCAGCGAATGAGAAATACAAAAGCCCGTAAATCATGTACAATAACAAAGCAGGGAAAGGAATTGAACTATGAGCAGAGGAAGACTTTACAAGATGCTGTTCGCGCTGATCGGCATCGCAATGATCGTTTACGGACTATGGACGGTTTTCTTTGAAAACAGAGGCTATATCAAAACAGACGCAGTGATCATGCATATTGAAGAAATCTTTAACGGAGTGGATGAAGACGGAACGGATGACTACAGCTACATTCCGACTGTTGCCTACAAAGTTGACGGGAAAGAATATGTCAATGATCTGCATTTCTATGTGGACGGCTATGAAGAAGGGAAAACAATCCAGATCTTCTACAATCCGTCTGATCCCAATGACATCCATGGCAGCACAAAGGGAATGGGCATCTATCTGATCGGTGCCGGGGCATTCCTGATTCTGGCTGCGGTCTATACGATCCTGCGCTATCCAAACTGAAGCGAATATTTCTTCAGATGCGGTCCGGCATATGCCGGATCGTTTTCTTTTCGTGATAAAATCAAAGTAACCTCAAAGGAGAAAACATCATGTATTTTGAAAAGTCAAACGGCTTCCCGAAGGATTTCCTGTGGGGAGCAGCTTCCGCTGCCTACCAGGTGGAAGGCGCATGGGATGAAGACGGAAAAGGTGTTTCCGTATGGGATACCTTTGTCCGCATTCCCGGCAAAACATTCAAGGCCACAACCGGCGACAAGGCAGTCGATCACTATCACCGCTATAAGGAAGATGTCCGCCTGATGGGTGAAATGGGACTTAAAGCCTACCGCTTCTCCATTGCCTGGACAAGAATCATTCCGGACGGAAACGGGGAAATCAATCCGAAGGGCATCGAGTTCTACAACAACCTGATCAATGAATGCCTGAAATACAATATCACCCCGATGATCACGGTTTACCACTGGGATCTGCCGCAGGCACTGCAGGATCAGTACGGCGGATGGGAGAACAGAAGAATTGTCGATGACTTTGTCCGCTATGCGAAAACCATCTTTGAAGCATTCGGTGACAGAGTCAAATACTGGATCATCATGAATGAACAGAATGTCTTCACTTCCCATGGCTGGATCATGGCAACACATCCTCCTGGAAAGAAGGATGACTGGAAGACCTTCTATCAGGTAAACCATCACGCCTTCATGGCCCATGCAAAATCCGTTCTTGCCTTAAAGGAAATGTGGCCTGATGCCAAAGTCGGCTCCAGCTTTGCCTACGATCCAAGCTACGCGGTTTCCTGCAGGCCTGAAGACGCAATGGCCAACTGCGATTATGAAGATCTCAATCTTTACTACTGGATGGATATCTATGCATACGGACGCTATCCCCGCTCCGCTGTCGCGTATCTGAAATCACAGAACCTTTCACCGGAAATGGAGGAAGGGGATGAAGCCATTCTCAAGGAAGCAGCTTCAAAGATCGACTTCATGGGTGTCAACTACTACCAGACCGCATGTGTCGAATACAACCCGATTGACGGCGTGGATGGATTCGGAAAGATGAATACAACCGGTGAAAAGGGAACCCAGCAGGTTTCCGGCAAAGCAGGTCTTTATAAGAATCCGAAGAATCCGTTCCTGAAGACAACCGACTGGGACTGGACCATCGATCCGATGGGACTGCGCTTTGCCTGCCGCAAGATCACTTCAAGATATGATCTGCCGATTGTCATTTCCGAAAACGGCTTAGGCGCATTTGACAAAGTTGAAGACGGAAAGATCCACGATTCTTACCGCATTGATTATCTGCGCGAACATGTCAAGGAACTGAAAAAGGCATGTGATGACGGATGCCGTGTCATTGCCTACTGCACATGGTCATGGTCAGATGTACTCAGCTGGCTCAACGGCTATCAGAAGCGCTACGGCTTTGTCTACATTGACAGAGAAGAAGATGAAAACAGCGGCACACTGAACCGCATTCCGAAAGATTCCTATTACTGGTATCAGGAAGTCATCGCCTCCAACGGTGAAAAAGGACTCGACTGATCCGTATAAAGAACGAAACTGTTCCTCAGCCATGGGGAACAGTTTTTTGTTTTCTCAAAGATTCAGAAGCACAATGGAAAGCAGAATCAGAAGCAGACCCAGAAGCTGCTTTCTGTTCAGCCGTTCATTGAATGCGATCAGGCTGACAAAGGTGACAATCAGAATGGTGCCCGAAGAAAATACCGGATAGACAATCAGTGCCTCAATGCCGTTCAGTGCCTTTAATAACAATACGGAAGAAAAGTAATTCGGAATGCCGACCAGGATGCCTGCCGCAAGATCCCGCCATGATGTTTTCTTTCCGGTCTGTCTGAATTCCCGGATCAGAAGAAAGAATGTCAGAACGGCAGCTGAAAAAAACAGGAAGAAAAAGTAAAGCGAATCCTCACTGCGCAGTCCGATGGCTTCATAGACTTTCGCCATGGCGTCCGCCATTCCGTTTGTAAAAAGAACAGCGATCAGAAACGGGAAATCAATGTTCTGTTCTCTGCTGAAAGAAGAATTCTGTCCGTTGAACAGCCACATTGCGATCAGTACCAGAAACATGCCTGCCATCTGCAGGAAGCCAGGCGTTTCATGAAAAAAGACAATACTGATAGAAAGCGGCACAATCAGTCCCAGTTTTGAAAATGCGGAAGTCAGGATGGCGCCGTTTTTCATGATGCCTGACTGCATGCATACAAGCGAAACCACAAACAGAATGCCGCCGGCCAGTCCGCATAGATATGTGACGGGATTTCCGCTGAACACCAGCGATTTGTCTTTCATGAGCAGGAAGCCTGCTGCAGTGCAGGTCAGATAGTTTCCGAGCAATGTGCCGTAGCGGTTGTTTTCAGATGGACTGAAAAAGCGCAGCACAAGCGCCATTGAGGCACTGCATGCCATTGCAAGGATCAGATAAACAGCAGGGGAAAGATTCATGTCAGCTCCTTTACGTGAAGACTATTATGGCATACGGCTTATGTAACATCACGCTTTTTGAACTGCGGATTTCATATTCATTTATTCAGCACATTCTTTGATCAGTACGTGTTAGAATAACCGGGAAGGATTATCAAAAATGAATGCTGAACTGATCATAAACATCTGTATCCTGACTGCCTCATTATTCGGGTTTCTTTACGGTGTGAAAAAGACATTTCTTGCCAAAGCGCCGCTGTACGCCCGCATGATCACAGGCGCGCTGGCCTGTATGATGCTCAGCCGGCTTTCCTATGTGATCCGGGAAGCGGCAGGACTGTATTTTCCAAGAGGCTTTCATGTCAATATTCTCGGCTGTATCGGCATCTTCCTGTTTCTTTTAACCGCCAATATGGGCGTCATGGACGGGATCGCCGATGACGGCAGTACCCGCTATGCAAAATACAGAATCACGGCACTGGCTGCCCCGGCAGTCATTGCGCTTCTGTATCTGCCGGTTCTGTTTTCAGAGCAGTCGATGGCTTATAAGATCTCCTGTGCTGCAGTATCAGCGGCAGCCGCGTATTCTTCCTATTACAATTTCAAACATGTCATATTCCCGGATGTGGATTTCGGCATTATCAAAAGCATCCGCTCCTATAACCTTGCGGCTTTCGGGCTGGCAATCCTGCATATGGCGGAAATGATCGCGATCTGCTATGAATGGAATATCCTGCTGGTAATCAGCGGCCTTCTTCTGGCGGCGGATTCAGTTGCCATTCTGCCTTTGTTATTAAGGGGGATCAGAAGATGGACAGTATGATCAATATTCTGTTTATATGCATCACGGTTCCGATGCTGTTTCTGCTTCTGATCATCCGCCACAGAACATCAAGAACCATCGTCGGCTATATGATGATCGGCCTGATGATCTGCTATGGCGTATCGGATCTTAACGGCATCCTGCTTTCTGCCTTCGGGTATGACTATGTCTATGTCACCACCGCTCTGACACCGATCAGCGAAGAGATTCTCAAGGCACTGCCGGTTCTCTTCTATGCCTTCCATATTTCCGATAACCGTGAAAAGCTCGAAGCAGTCGCCTTCGCTGAAGGAATCGGATTTGCGATTCTGGAAAACATGGTGATTCTGCTGCAGAACATTTCCGGCGTCAGCTTATGGTGGGCACTTGTAAGAGGCTTCGGATCTGCTCTTATGCATGGCTTATGCACCGGCATGGTGGGACTTGGCATGCACTACATCCACCAGAAGAGAAAACTCTTTATTTCCGGCACATTCGCGATGTTAATCACCGCGATCATCTACCATTCCATCTACAACACCCTTGTTCAGTCGGATCTGCGGTACTTCGGCTTCATCCTGCCGCTGATCACATTCTCTGCTTTAATGGCATATCACTTCCGCGATCAGCTGCGCTTTTAAAAGAAAAGGAGAATCATCATGGCTTACGAATTCAAAGAACGCGACTGGAAACTGTTTCGAAAAAAGCTTCCCGGCTGGCAGGAAGCTTTTATGGAAAAACTGATTGAAGAATACACCGCCATTCTCACCGATGAAAACGCAAAGGCTTCTGCGAAATTCTGGGAGATGGACAGACGCATCCGGAAAGACAAAGAGCAGACGGGTGTTATGATCATCAGTCCCAGCAGAAGATTCCTGAAATTTTACATTGTGCAGTTATGCAGCGAAGGCGCAGTCACACTGGATGATCTGAAGGATTTTTCCGAAGAACTGCAGGAAGAGATCAGGGAATATCTTCAGGATTTATAAATCTTTTCGCACAGTCCGATATAGCGGACTGTTTTTTCAGGTGTGTTCACAGAACCGGATGTTCTTCCTTCCAGAATGCATGCATTCAGATACAATAAGAAGGAAGAAGGAGTTTCACCATGCTTAACAGACCTGTGACAACACTGTTCATGATGATGTCGGCAGACGGAAAGATTTCCACCGGCGCATCCGATGAACTGGATTTTGACCGTGATTTGCCGCTGATCAAAGGCGTGAAGGAAGGACTGCACCAGTATTACGAAATTGAACAGACAACTGACCTCTTCTCATTCAATACCGGAAGGGTAATGGCGAAAACAGGAGTCAATGAAAAACCGATGCCTGCCAAAACACCGGTCAGTTTTGTGATCGCGGACAATACCCATCTGACTGATCACGGCATCGCTTATCTGTGCGCAAAATCAAAAGACTTCAACCTGATTACATCCAACCAAAACCATCCGGCATTCAGAATCAAGGAAAACAATCTCCATATCATTTATCAGGAAACCACTGATCTGCAGGATGCCTTCCGCATCCTCAAAGAACAGTATGGATGTGAAAGGCTGACGGTTCAGTCAGGCGGAACCATGAATTCCCTTTTGTTAAAGGAAGACCTGATCGATTATGCCGATCTCATTATCGCACCTCTGTTTGTTTCAGGAAAAGATACCCCGACCCTGATTGACGGGCAGCCGCTTCTTTCGCGCAATGAGCTCGGCAGCCTGCGTCCGCTGAAGCTGATCAGCTGTGACATGCTGGAGGATTCCTGGCTGAGACTCAGATATCAGGTGATCCGGCTGAAATGACAGATTGAGCCGCAGTATATATACTGAACCGGACCGAAGACAAAGGAGAAATATGAAAATGATCCGTATCCTGTTTATCTGCCACGGCAATATCTGCCGGTCGCCGATGGCAGAATTTATCATGAAAAAGATCATCGCTGAAGATGAACAGCTGAAACATATGGACATCGAAGTCTTTTCAGCCGCTGTCAGCGATGAAGAAGCCGGCAATGACATGTATCCTCCCGCAAAGGCAAAACTGAAGGAAAAGCATGTCCCGTTTGAAAGAAGAAAGGCACGCAGAATCCGCAGAGAGGATTATGAGAATTATGATCTTCTGATCGGAATGGATGATTCCAATCTGTACCGGATGTACAGATTCTTTCCGGAAGAGCCATCCGCTTCCAAAGATATCCCTGCTTCAGTCAGAGAAGGAAAGAAGATCTTCAGTCTGTCCGCATTTTATGGCAGTAACAGAGGAATTGCCGATCCCTGGTATACTGATGATTTTGAAACTGCATACCGGGATATCGAGCGGGGGTGTCTGGCACTTGCGGAAATTCTGAAAATGCAATGAAACGTACAGATCCGGCAGCCGTAAGGCTGCTGTTTTCTGTATAATGAATAGGCAGACAATCTTATGACCAATCATGAAAAAACACAATCCTGGTACCGCAATGAAGCCGGAAAAGACTTATGTCAGTGCGAAAGCTGTAAAAACTATTACAGAAACATCCGCAGAACATATCCGGATCTTTCCGCATATCTTTCTTCACTCGGTATTGATATTGAAAAACCGCTGGAGACATGGTCCGTTGAACAGGAGGACGGAAAGCTTCTGTATCCGGAAGCCATGTATGTCATCATCGGCAGCGGCGATTCCTTTCAGCCTTTTGCAGTCGGAAACATTGCCGCTGAAAAGGAGGAATCCTTTCCTTCAGCGGATATTGAGGATGAATATTTTGTGATTTCACTGCATGGCATTGTATTGGAAAAGAACTGAAACACCGTTTTGCATAAAGGAGAACAGCATCATGGAAAAAACGACAAGGATCCGTGACAGGATCATGCAGATCATCAACAGGCAGATCGATGAGCGCAGAGCATCGCTCTCATTGCTTTCTGCATACAACTCGCTGCTGGAAAAGGATCATTACAAGGAAGACGCAAGAGAGATCCTCGGTCTTGCGCTGGCTGATTATGTTTATGAAGCCATGATGGAAGGCAGACCGTTCTCGGAAGAGGAATGGTGCAGGCAGCTTGAAAGAGTTGAAAGCGGAGAGCTTGTGTATACACCGGATCCGGAAGATTATGAAAGTCCGTTTGAAGGGATTGGTCCTGAAGACTTTGCAGAAGCCGAGAAAGAAGATGAGCCTTCTGAAATGCTCTGGGAAGATCTGAAAAGAGACAATGATGAAGAAGAGCTTCTGGATGTTGCCTATGCATATGAGACCAATCTGCGCACATATGATTATGCCGGAAATCTCGATGAGCTCTGCAGACTGACCGCGGCCAGAATGATGGAGCCTGAAGTCTTCCGCGAATCATTTCTGGATTTTCATGATAAGGAATTTGAAATCCTGCAGCGGCTGCTGGAAAACGGCAGAATTGAACTGGATGATGAGACAGACGCATGGTATGACAGAATCTCCCATTCCGACTATTTTCATTGGGGACTGGACTATATTACCGTTTCAAAGGAAGTGCAGAAAGCCGCAGCGGAATTCTTTACACCGGAGTTTGATGAAGAAAGACGTCATAACGTCTGGATCAAAGACTGCCTGACTGCTTTCAAAGCGCTTTTCGCGGCCGCGCCTGTTTCTGTTCTTGCGCAGATGTATAACGCCCATCCGCAGTATTCAGCGGATGAAGAGGAAATCTTTGATCTCGTCAGTGTCAAACCGGCTTTCAAACGCTCGTTCCTGCGTGTGAACAATGAAATCCGCGCAAGGGAACTCATGGATAAAAAGATGTATAAGCATCTGAATGCGAGCCAGAAGAATTATGAATTCTCAATTCCTTCCTGTGAAGAAACAGCCGATATCGGCCAGTATCTTTATCCGCACGCCGATCCTGTCTATCAGAAGATGAAAGATTTCCTTGAAAACAGTGAAAACCCGACGCTTCATGTCACGTCCGATGAGATTCTGAAGCATCTGTTTGTCGCTGCCTGCCAGGATCTCAGGCCGGATCAGTACATGCAGGTGTTCTATAAAATGATCGGATCCTTCATTCCTTCAAATGAAGCGGAAGAGTTTAAGTCATTGCTGGTGGATCTGATCCGCAATACCAGATGCCTGTTCAGAAGGGCACAGAAGCGTCCTGATTTTGAACTGGATGAAAAAGCATTTGAGAATGAAATGGTAAAAGTCCGTGAAGCTGAAAAGAGATGGAACAGCGATGACGCGCTTGCCCAGGAAGATTACATGGATGATATTCCGTTCTGAATCGGAAAATGACAGAAGAGTGAAAAAGCTCTTCTGTTTTTTATTGGCGCTGTACCGGTTTGCGGATATGATTATGGAAAACAGAAAGATGAGCAAATCATATGAAACAGAAATGGAAATACTTTTTGACCGCAGTCCTGATCCTTGTGATCATCGCCGGACTGATCCGCCCGATGATTCCGACACCTTCGCCTTCAGGACAGGTACAGCCTGATCCTTCGCAGCAGGTGCAGCCAGAAGAAAGCGAAGAGGTTATCAAGGAATCCATTCCTTACTGGACAGAGGATTCGGCAGTGATGAAATCAATCATGGATTTTGTCAAACAGGTCAGCGATCCCGCGTCTGAGGCTTATGTGGAAAAGGAAGACCGCATCGCCGTGTTTGATTTTGACGGAACCTTATACGGCGAACTGTTTCCGACCTATTTCGATACATCCTTGATGATTCACAGAGCCCTGCATGATGAAAGCTATGAAGCACCCGCTGAAATCAAAGAATATGCAGAAGCCCTTGAATATGCGTTTGACAACGGTCTTGAAGAACCGGATTCACCGCTTTCCGGCGCCCAGTGTCAGGCTGAAATGTTCAAAGACTTCACGATTGAACAGTACCGTGATTATGTCCGCTCCTTTATGAAGACAGAAGTCAAAGGATTCAACGGCATGACCTATGAAGAAGGCTTCTATATGCCGATGGTTTCACTGGTGGAATATCTGGATGCCAACGATTTCACCGTCTTTATTTCTTCCGGATCGGAGCGGAACATTGTGCGCGAACTGATTGAAGGGGTTCTTGATGAATATATTTCTTCCGACCGTGTCATCGGCAGCACATTTACCCTCAAGGCAACAGGTCAGGGAGACAAAGCCGGCAAGAGCTACAACTACAAGCCGGAAGATGAAATTGTGATGGAAGGAAATCTTGTCACAAAGAATCAGAAGACAAACAAGATCTTCTCGATCATCGATGAAATCGGAAACGCGCCGCTTATGGTATTCGGCAACAGCTCCGGCGATCTTGCGATGGGCGAATACGCATTACAGCATGGCGGCAGAGGATATATGCTGCTGTGCGATGATACAGAACGCGATTACGGAAAAACGGAAACAGCTGAAAAATTCAAAGCGGATTGCGAAGAATACGGTTTTGAAACAGTATCCATGAAGGATGATTTCAAGACAATTTACAAAGAAGGCTTTGAAAAGGCAGACTGAAAGGAAACAGGCTCATGATTGACATGGAAAGAAAAAAGAATCTGCTTCTGAAAATTAAAAAGCTCGAAGCTTATACCGAAATCCAGAATACGATGGGCAGAATGATCGCCGCTGTCAATTTCCGCAGGAAAGAGGAAGTGCTTTCTTACTTCGCGCTGGATCAGGAGGATGTCAGCTTTGAATATGCCGATGAAGGCGTGTTCAAAGGAAAACATGCCGTACAGGCAGGAATTGATTATCTGCTTGGAACTGAAATCAGACCCGGTGAAATGATCGATCTGCAGCTGACCACGCCGGTTATTGAAGTTGCGGATGACTGTGAAACAGCCCGTGCTTTATGGTGGTCGCCCGGCGCGGCTTCTGTATTAAGAGAAGGCGAAGATCCGCAGGCCCAATGGATCTGGGGCGATTTCGCGGTTGATTTCATTTATGAAAATGAGACATGGAAGATCTGGCATCTGCATTATTTCACTCTCATCCATTGCGATTATCACAAAGGCTGGGTGGATGACACATCTCTGATCAACCGGAAGAATACACCCATGCATGAAGAAAGCCAGCCCACAACGTGGCATAATCCGTATCATCCCAAAGCCATCCGCTATGGCATCCCGGCTGCTCCGTATCCTTATGATACATGGCGTAAGGAAGATGAAAACTGGATGCTGAGAAATGATAAGACAAGGTGATCCCATGCATATCACACTCGAAGATCTCGATCTTCTGAATGAAGAAGAATTCATCGAAGCAGAAAAGGAAGCTGAACGCCTGATGGCGGTATGGGAAGTAAAGAATCTCAGAGGAAGAGCAGCCATCTTCCATGATGATCAGCATATCGGCCAGAAACGGAAGGAACTCAAAGCCATGGATCATCCTTCTTTTGACAGAGAAGGGGAGATTGCCTTCCGCATGAAGCCGGTTGTCGATTCCCTGGAAGGCAATATGCTGATCCATCCTTTGACAACACCGGTGATTGAAGTCGATGACACATGCACAAAGGCAAGAGCCGTCTTCTGGTCAATCGGGATTGAAGGCTTATCAAAATTCAGGGAAAAACCGATGGCAATCCTGTCGCTTGGCATGGTGCCGGGCACCCATGTGAAGATGAATGGGGAATGGAGAATCCTTGCCGGAAACTGGCAGAGAACCACAAAGAATGAATACCATGCCGGCTGGATTGATGACATGCAGGCAACCAATACCAGACCGCCGCTGACAAAGGAACAGGACAGAAACTTCCTTGGCAAATATGCCTATCAGAAGGATGAAGTACGTAAGCCTGTACCCTGTCCGCCTATGAAGGATACCTGGCAGAAATATCCGGATGAAACCGATCCGTCCTGGCAGTTTCAGAATATTGAAGAATAGGATCAGCAGATCAACGGTTCTGTGGATCAGAAAAAAAGCTGCAGCATTCGGAAGCTTTTGACTTCCTGAAGGCTGCGGCATTTGTTATTTCGGAAGAAGATCTTTTACATGGATTTCCAGATACCTGCCTCTGGTCCGGATCAGATTTTGGTCAGCGAGCATCTCTTCAAGCAGGGAGGCAATCTCTTCGCTTAAGCATACAATTGAATCTTTGTAATTCTGTCTGTTGGGATGATAGCGGGTGGAAAGCCATGCTTCAGGATTGATTCTTTCGGATGCGATTTCCTGGATCTTCGCACTGAAGAGGCCTTCAGTATCCAGATCTTTCATCGCCGCGAATGTCCATTTGTAATAGGGCGGATATTCCTTCTTCAGCAGGAAAAACAGCTCCATAGCGGAAGTGATTCCTATTGAGCGGCACAGTTCCGCCGCCACGATGTCATTGCGGCTCATGCAGCGGGCATAGTTGACCTGAAGGGCAGAGGCGTAGGCATGAAGCTGTTCCGCGATTCTTGTGCGCCATACAGAATCAGGATAATAATTCAGCAGCAGATTGCGGAAGGCAGTGAATTCACCGGCGTCATCGCGGAACACTTCGCCGTTGACAGCAGTTTTCAGACAGGAATGATCCAGTTTTAGCCATTGTTCATCGCTCATTGTGCAGTGCTCCGTATCGCAGTCAATCCGCAGGATGTCTGAATAGAAATCATGGATTGTCATGACACCTCTTCTTTCCCGCAGACGGTCTGTATAATAAGAACGCTCTTTTGAATCAACGAGCTCATTGTATGCGATGGAAAGAAGATATCCGAACTCTTCCATATCTTCCTCTTTGATCCATAGACATACACCGGTTCCGAAATCATGGTCTCTTGAAATCTCATCATCATATCCGAAGCAGTCGGAGCCTTCACCGGCAATGCCGACAGCGATTCTGTTTTCATATTCCGAAAACCGGGTATGAATCAGATCTCTGACATACAGTTCGTAAAACTGTCTGTTTCTGTTGATAGCACTGTTCATGAACTGTCTCCTTTCCGTGATACGCAACTATTGTCTCATTTACTCTGTCATCAGGCAAACGCTCTTATTCAGTGCGTCTGAAGATGTTCCTTTCCGGTTTTCAAAACATGCCTGAGCGCAGTATGATAGTTGGCATGAGATGCTTTCTGAAGAAATATCTGCTGATTTTACTGACAGCTGTCCTTTGGGTTTATGTTCCGGGACGCTCTTTCTGGGATGAAACGGAAAACAGCCGGGGAAGTCAGCTTTCATTGATGTATGAAGGCGTCTGTCTTCCATACGGCGTTACGCTGCCGCAGAAAGAAGAAGGAAGCTTTTTCCGTCCGGATTCCGGCAGTGTCAGTCACAGATGGAAGACAAACCGCTCTTTCATACAGGAAATCACAGGCCTTCCGCCGGATCAGCCGGTATTCCTTTTCTGTAAAGCACAGAAGAATATATTTAACAGTACAAAGCTGTTCAGTGCTTTGTTTTCTTCGGGAGGAACCTATTACCGCAAACTGATTCCGAAAACCTCTTTTCTTTCATAAACGAAAGAAAGGAGGGTAAATCATGGATATGAATTCCCAGCAGCTGATTGCTGTGGCAGCGGTATGCATCTTTACCGCAGTTCTGATTCTGATCATGCTTCATAACGGAAAGAAATAACCGTTTCTGTCCCTGTCTGTCCGCAGACAGGGATTTTCTTTTCAGAAAATACTTTTGAACACCTGTTGACAGGCATATGATCATCGATTATAGTATCACTGTATTAAGTGAGTAATACATTAATACAGTGATACAACGGAGGCGTTTATGAGCTGGACCTTTAAATCCGATCAGCCCATCTACAGCCAGATCGTCGAACGGATTCAGATCCGGATTGTCAAAGGAACCTATCCTCCCGGATCAAGACTTCCCTCAGTAAGGGAGCTTGCCCTGGAAGCCGGCGTCAATCCGAATACAGTCCAGAGGGCATATGCCGATCTTGAACAGAACGGGTTCCTGAGGACCGAAAGGACAAACGGCAAATTCGTGACAGACGATCATGACATGCTCAGAAGACTGCGCATGGAGCTGAGCAGGGGCTATATTGAAGAATTATTTGAGAAAATGACGGGACTCGGATTTACCCGTCAGGAAATCATTGAGGCCATAGAGGCCCAAAGAGGTGAAAACGAATGAATGTACTTGAGTGCAGAAATCTGACCAAATCATACGGATCAACCAAAGCGCTTGATAATGTGAATCTGACCCTTGAAAGCGGCCGGATCATCGGTCTGCTCGGACCCAACGGTTCCGGTAAGACAACATTGATCAAGCTTGCCAACAGAATGCTGGTGCCTACAGAAGGCGAACTGCTGATCTGCGGACAGAAGCCGGGTGTTGAAACAAAGAAGATCGTTTCCTATCTTCCCGACAGAAACTTCCTGCCGGAATGGATGAACTGCAAAGAACTGATCTGGATGTATGAAGACTTCTATAAAGACTTCGATACACAGCGGGCAGTGGAGATGATCCGTTCGCTGAACATCGACCACAAAATGCCGATGAAGAAAATGTCCAAGGGCACAAAGGAAAAGCTGCAGCTGATCCTGACCATGAGCAGAAGGGCAAAGCTCTATCTTCTTGATGAGCCGATTGCCGGCGTCGATCCCGCCGCAAGAGACTACATCCTTCATACCATCCTGTCCAACTATGATGAGGAAGCTTCCATCCTGATCAGCACACACCTGATCGCCGATGTCGAATCGGTTCTGGATGAAGCCATCTTCCTGAAGGAAGGACATATTATGCTGCATGACAATGTCGATTCCATCCGTGAGAAATCCGGTGTGAGTCTTGATGAACATTTCAGAGAGGTATTCAGATGCTGGGAAAACTGATGAAATATGATCTGATGTCCGCAATGCGCTCATTCGGACCTCTGTATCTTGTACTGCTTGCCATGTCGGTTGTGATCGGATTATTCATCCGGTTCAATGTGACCGAAAACTTCCTGATGACATTCCTGATCATCTCCTATGGCGTAACGATGATCGTCTGCTGGGTGGTGCCGATTGTCATCCTGACGCTGCGCTTTAAAAAGAATCTGCTCGGCGATGAAGGCTATCTCAGCTTCGCGCTTCCGGTTTCCACCTTCGAACAGATCGTAGCGAAAGTATTATCCGCTCTGATCATCACAGTTATCTGTGCGGCGGTTGTCATTCTGTCCTTCCTGATCACCGGCTTCTTTGCGGCAAGCTTTGATCAGCTGCGCATTGCCCTGCAGCAGCTGGCAGGAATCTTCCATGAAGTTCTGGATGTCAACCTGATCCCCCAGCTTCTCAAAGGTCTTGCGATGCTGATTCTGAGCTCGGTGCAGTTTATCACACAGATCTATGCGGCACTGGCAATCGGCCATCTGTTCAAAGATCACGAAACACTCGGTGCTGCGATTGCATTTATCGCGATGTCGTTCCTGCTCAGCACGCTCGTCAATACATTGGGCATTGAGTCGGTGGCCGGATCTGCCGGAATCTACGCTCTGTTTACGGTTGCCGTGACCGCAGTCTTTACAGCCGTCACATGGTTCATCCTTGACAGAAATCTCAATCTTGGCTGATACAATTCAGGCAGCTGTTCTTACCCGATGAAAGGGAAGGCAGCTGCTTTTTCTGTCTTTTCCGGAATGGGCATCAGGACAAAAGAAAATGGTCCGGCTGTGTATAATACGGTTGTGTGAAAAGGAAAGGGATCATCTATGACAAAGAAAATCATTGCCGTCAATGCCGGTCCGAGAAAGGGCTGGAATACCGAAACACTAATCAATGAAGCAATCAAAGGCGCAGAGTCCAAAGGAGCGGAAGTTGTTAAATTCGATCTGTTCCGTCTGGAGCGCTATACCGGCTGCATCTCCTGCTTTGCCTGCAAGAAAGATAAATTCAAAGGTCACTGCATGTGCAGAGACGCACTGACGCCGGTGCTTGACGCAATCCGCGAAGCGGACGGACTGATCATCGGCTCGCCGAATTATCTTTCCGAAATGACTGCTTCCTTCCGTGCTTTATATGAACGTCTGATTTTCCAGAATCTGACCTACAACAAAGAAACGCCTTCCTGCAATGAGCGTTCGATTCCGGTACTGCTGATCATGACCAGCAACGCGCCGGATACCATGTATGAAGAAATGATGAAAAACTATCAGGGAACGCTTTCCCGCTTCATCGGTCCGACGGAAGTGTTTGTTTCAGGAAATACGCTGCAGCTGAAGGATTATTCTTCCACTGACTGGCAGTGGAATATCTTTGATCCGGAAGCGAAAAAACAGCGCCATGAAACTGTCTTCCCCAAGGAATGCGAAGAAGTCTTTGAGTTAGGGGCAAAGCTGTTTGAATGACATTCTTCATTCATGAAATCCAAAAACAGGATGATCCGGCCGTGGAAAGCCTGATCAGGACCTGCCTCAAAGAATTCCATGCCGATCATGAAGGCACCGCCTGGGCCGATCCGGATCTCTGCCGCTTTTCAGAAATCTACACCGGGGAAGGAAAGAAATACTGGGTTGCCCTGAATGAAGATGGAAAGCTGATTGCAGGTACGGGCATCGGACCAGTGGAAGGAATGGCAGGCGTCTGCGAACTGCAGAAGATGTATTGCGAAAAAGAATACCGGGGCAGCGGGGTCTCGCACCTGTTAATGAAAACAGCCCTTGATTATGCAGAGCAGTATTATGATTCCTGCTATCTGGAAACGCTCGACAATATGACAGCGGCACAGAAATTCTATGAGAAATATGGATTTGAAAGAATCAATGAACCGCTTGGCAATACCGGACATTACGCATGTGACGTGCGGTATCTGAAAAAACTGTAATCAAAAAAGTGTCCGTTTCGGGCACTTTTATTCAATCGGCAGGAATGCTTCAAAATAGCGGTGGATGCCGTCTGTTTCCTTAGTCTTTACAAGCTGTCTCAGACAGAACGGTCCGCTGGGGGACAGCCCGTGTTCTGCGGCATACGCAAGCAGAGGTTTGGCAAGGGATGGTTCAAAATGCCATGCGCTTCCCGCATCGACAATGCACGATACTGCTTTGAATGCCTGTATTTTCCGGTAAAGTACGGTATTCAGATTCAGCTGGCTGCACATGGATTCCGGCATTCCGAATCCCCATTCGTATTCATCGGAAGAAACAGAAGGGAAATAAGCCATCATAAAGGTGAATTTGAGATGATCCATGATGAAGTGATTGGCTTCTATGCTGGCTTCATCCAGATGCAGAAGATGTCCTCTCTTTTCCGGCACAAAAATCACTGCTTCATGAATGCCTTCAAACGGCTTGCCGATCAGATCCTTCACCATATTCAGACGCATGACATAATCACGGGTCAGATCGGCGGCCATTTCATATTCCAGAGCCTTCTTTTCAAAATGCGTCAGCCGGTTTTCCATGCGGGCTGTATAATCCGCAAGCGAATCCTCTTCGAGCATTGTCTGGATCTCATTCAGGGAAAATTCATTCGCCTGGTATCGTTTGCATTCGGCAATCAGATAAACCTGATAGTCATCATAATACCGGTATTGGTTTTTCGGATCGATTTCCGGCTTCAGTATGCCGAGTTTTTCATAGGTGCGCAGGGTTTCTCTGGTGATATTCAGAAGCCTGCACACATCTTTCTGTGTATATTTCATAATTATTTTCAAACAGGGTATTGACCTGGTTCCTGCCACCACCTTTATTATTACATTGTAAAAAACAAAGAGGTGAAGAAAAATGCTCAGAATCATGGTTACCTGCGGAGGCGGTTTCTCCTCCAGCGCTCTCGTCACACATCTGAATCAGGAAGCTCAGGAAAAGAATCTTGACGTCGAATTTGTTTACAAGCCTTTTGACTTCGGCGGAATCAGCGGACTGGTTGATACTGTCGACATCGTCATGTTATGCCCGCATCTGGCTCATAACGCAAAGCAGCTGGCTGAAAAATATCCTGAAAAACCGTTCTATGTCATTCCGACAAGACTCTACGGCTTAATGGCTGCTGAAGAATTCCTGGAAGACGCAGAAGACGCGATTGAAGGTTGGAAGGAAACAGGAATGAATCCGTTCCATTTCGAAGGCGAACAGACCGCGATCCGTGTCATGCGCACTGTCTCCCACAGAAAGTGGATGGCATCCAAAAAATAATACTCACTGCCCGGATTGATTCCGGGCTTTTTCTTTGAGATACACTTCACGCAGTGTGCGGTAGACATGCAGGTTGGGATTGCCTGTTTCAAAATACTGTTTTCCATCCATTCCGAGCATCTGCGAAACAAATGCCGCGACGGCTCTGGATCTCGATTCTCCTCCATAACAATGCACAAGCAGGGTATCCAGATTCCTGTTTCTCTTTACAAAAGACAGAATCTCTTCCGCCATGATCTCATCAAACAGCACAGCTCCTTCAACCGGCTGCTCAATATCATCGAAATACAGTGTCAGCACATCCCGGCACGACTGACTTTCGGCAAAGCGGAATCCGAATCCTTCTGTATGGGTATCCTGGATGGAGATCACGGCATAGGTGTCATTGCGCTGTGCCAGTTCTTCAAGGCCGAAGGGATAGTAGTGATCCATCACATATTCAAAAGCGTCATAAACCGATTTCAGAAGAATCTGTTTCATTGCATGTCCTCCTGTACCATTGAATACCATACGCATCCATAAAATATAAGAATTGTATTTAAGTCAAAGAATGCTTGTATGCATGTCAGTCCGTAATTCTTAGGAATCTATTGATATTATGGTAAAAAACAGAAAGGGAAAAATATCATTATGGAATTAAGAAAAGACTTCCTCTGGGCGGGGCAACCGCTGCCAACCAGTATGAAGGCAGCTATCTGGAAGGCGGAAAAGGCCTTTCAATCGCCGATGTGGAAAGAGGCGCAAGACACGGCATGAAGCGTTTGAGGGGATGAATGACTTTTCGTATCTGCACAATGTCAGAACAGTCAGATTCCGTGATCTGCATCCTGTCAGAAAAACAAAGAAAATGTAATCCGGAAACGGATAGCGGGCGTGTGACCATCCCTGAGGTTCATGGATGGCCGGAGTACATAATTGTTCAAAGGATAAACCGTACATGAACACCACTCAAAAACGATGCCATATTCATACGATATGATCACCATTCATATCATATGGGTGTGGTAGTTCACGCCGACCGTCATGACGATGACACAGGTGATTTCCACCGTTCCAGAAAGGATTCCTTCTTTTGGTATAAGAAGGTCATCGCCTCCAACGGCGCGGATCTTGATTAATACGTAACTGACAGACTGACAGGGGTGCATGGCGCACCCCTGTTTTTTCAGTACTGTCAGAAGGGGAGGTCTTCTTCTTCGCGATCGCCGTCCGTGAAACAGATCCGGCGGTGTCTGCTGCCTTCGGGATGTTCCTGTTCCATGATCCGGTTGATTTCAATCTCAAT